>NZ_JADQBH010000223.1:0-47258 GCF_016278715.1 Marinilabilia sp.
TTCGATGAATTACAATCCATTTATGAAAAATGGCACAATAATTATTACAAGCGGGTATGGAACTGGAGCATCAAAATTTTTAAAGAAGAACTGTCCCTCGATCTAAAAACCATCACCAAGGAAGACCTTTTGGAATTTATCAATAAATGGGAGGAGTCCGTTGTCTCACTGGACAAAATGATGCTGACTGATGCCCAAAAGGAATTCACGCTGAAAGCTCAGACAGGCTTTGGTATGGATGGAGAAGATGATGCCCGGCATACCGATTTTGAACAGGTAAGAGGTGCTTTTGAGAAACACCCAGCAGTACGGGACATATTTGACCATATTGAAAAAAAACAGCAACTTGCAACCAGAATAAGAGAGAAAATAAATTTCATCTGATTTTACAGGACATTTTCCTGAAAACAGAAATAAATAACCATGAATTAGTAAAGTATGTGTGGAATCGTAGCTTATGTAGGAGAGAGAACTGCCTATCCAATATTAATCAAAGGTCTGAAGAGACTGGAGTACAGAGGGTATGACTCTGCCGGGATTGCACTTATGAATGAGGAAACCCACTTGTATAAGTGCAAAGGAAAAGTCAAAGATTTGGAGAATATAGTTAAGGGAAAGGAAATATCAGGTTCCATAGGGATAGGGCATACCAGGTGGGCCACTCACGGAGAACCCAATGATGTCAATGCTCATCCGCATCAGTCGGAAAACGGAAAATTTATTCTTGTTCACAATGGCATAATTGAGAATTACAGCCACCTTAAGAAAGAACTGACTAACCGTGGATGCAGCTTTATTAGCGACACAGACACCGAAGTTCTAGCCAACCTTATTGAAAACATCTACCTGGAGCAGAAAGTCTCAGCAGAACTTGCCGTACGACTTGCTCTTACAAAAGTGGTGGGTGCTTACGGGCTGGTCATTTATTGTGCGGACGAACCCGGACGGCTCATTGCAGCACGTAAAGGGAGCCCGCTTGTAATCGGAATTGGAGAAAACGAATATTTCATGGCTTCCGACGCTACCCCCATCATTGAATACACCGACCAGGTTGTATTTTTGAATGACGAAGAAGTGGCCGTTATTGATCATGACCATTTTGACCTGAAAAACCTTAAAAATGATATTAAAACTCCACAGGTTCAAAAAATTGAGCTAAACATTGAGCAGATTGACAAAGGTGATTATGAACACTTTATGCTCAAGGAAATCCATGACCAACCAAACTCCATCGAAGATACATTCAGAGGAAGGATATCCATTGATCACAGTAAAATATTCCTGGGGGGCATTTTTGATGTTTTACCAAAACTAATCGAGGCCCGCCGAATCATCGTCCTTGCCTGTGGAACATCTTGGCATGCAGGCCTGGTCAGTGAATATTTGTTCGAAGAATATGCACGCGTCCCGGTGGAAGTCGAATATGCTTCAGAATTCAGGTACCGAAAACCATTGATCTATGACGACGACGTTGTGATTGCCATATCGCAAAGTGGGGAGACAGCAGACACTCTTGCAGCGATTCGCATGGTTCGCGAGCAGTCTGAAGCCACCATTCTGGGCATTTGCAACGTGGCTGGATCGTCGATTTCCAGGGAGACAGATGCAGGTGTTTATACCCATGCCGGAATCGAGATCGGAGTTGCCTCCACCAAAGCTTTCACAGCCCAGATTACGGTGCTGACCATGATGGCCTTTTTGCTTGGACATCGTAAAAAACTTATTGCAGACTCCGACTATTTGAAGATGGTAAGAGCTCTGACTGAGATACCCGAAAAGATGCGGCAGATTCTGAAGCACGAAGGGTTCATTAAAGATCTGGCGAATAAATACACCAATGTAACCAATGCCCTTTATCTGGGACGGGGCCTTTTATATCCCGTGGCACTTGAGGGGGCATTGAAACTAAAAGAGATTTCTTACATTCACGCTGAAGGTTACCCTGCTGCAGAGATGAAGCACGGTCCTATTGCGTTGATTGACGAAAACATGCCCGTTTTTGTGTTGGCCATCAAAGACGACTCTTACGAAAAAATCATCAGTAACATACAGGAGGTTAAAGCCCGGAACGGAAAAGTAATAGCCATCGTTACGGAGGGTGAAAAAACAATTCGGAAGATAGCCGATGATGTAATTGAAATCCCCAAATGTCACAGGGCATTATCTCCACTGTTAGCGGTAGTTCCCTTGCAGATCATATCGTATCAGATTGCAGTTATGCGAGGATGCAATGTGGACCAGCCACGAAATCTGGCCAAGTCGGTTACCGTAGAGTAAGAAATAAAACCACAAAAAAGAGACGGTCTCTATACAGGCCGTCTCTTTTATATTGGCAGCAATATAAGTTTAGCGATTGTCGTATTGTTGTGAGTAATAATTGGCATAATCGCCCGAAAGGACATTTTCCAGCCAACCTTCATTCTTCAAATACCAATCAACAGTCTTTTCAATACCCTCTTCAAACTGCAAAGAAGGTTTCCAGTCCAACTCAGTCATCAACTTTCCGGAGTCGATGGCGTAGCGTTTATCATGGCCTGCGCGGTCTTTCACAAAGGTAATCAGCTTGACAGATTCTCCGGGCTCGCGTCCCAGAGCTTTATCCATCACTTCGCAGAGTTTTCGGATAAGGTCAATATTGGTCCACTCGTTGTTACCGCCGATATTGTAAGTCTCTCCGTTTCTTCCCTTATGAAAAATCAAGTCAATGGCCGCGGCATGGTCTTCCACAAAAAGCCAATCACGGACATTTTCCCCTTTCCCGTAAATGGGAATATCCTTTTTATGTTTAATGTTATTGATGGCCAGTGGAATCAATTTTTCAGGAAACTGGTTGGGGCCGTAGTTATTTGAACAATTGGAAATAACCACCGGTAAATTGTAAGTATGATGCCAGGCGCGAACCATGTGGTCACTGCTGGCCTTGGATGCCGAATAAGGGCTGCGCGGATCGTAGGCAGTTTCTTCAGTGAAAAGCCCGGTTGCCCCCAATGAACCATAAACCTCATCGGTGGAGATATGATAAAAACATTTACCCTCTTTGTCGTTTTCCCACAAATTCCTGGCTGCATTGAGCAAATTGACTGTTCCCACCACATTGGAGCGAATAAACGCCAACGGATCGCTGATGGATCTGTCTACATGCGACTCTGCGGCCAGATGAATAACCCCGTCCGGTTTGTGTTTCTCAAATACTTCTCTGATGGCTTTTTCATCGGTAATATCCGCCTTGACAAAAGCATAATTCGGCTTTTCCTCTAAATCTTTCAGATTCTCCAAATTGCCTGCATAGGTCAGTGCATCCAGATTCAGAATCCTGTAGCCTGGATATTTGTTCACCATGAGTCGCACAACATGAGACCCAATAAATCCGGCTCCTCCGGTAATTAAAATTGTTTTTTTCATTGCTATTTGATATTTCTGACTTTCTTTTCCCAGGCCCAGGCACTCTCCAGGGTTTCTTCAAGCGTTTTTTCTGCTTCCCAGCCCAACTCTTCATTGGCCAGTGTCGTATCAGCCCATATTTTTTCAATATCCCCGGCCCGGCGGTCAGTAATTTGATATTTCACGTCCACACCGTTAACCTTAATAAAAGTCTTTACCAGTTGCATTACCGAGTAACCATTACCCGTTCCCACATTAAAGAATTCATAAGAGGATTGTTGCTTGTTTTCCAGTAACCGATTAATGGAAACCACATGCGCTTTGGCCAAATCCACAACATTAATGTAATCGCGAATAGCAGTTCCGTCAGGAGTGTCGTAATCGGCACCAAAAATTTTCAATTCATCTCTCAATCCGGCGGCCGTTTGTGTAATAAAAGGTACCAGATTATTGGGGACCCCAACGGGAAATTCGCCAATCAGTGCGGATGGATGAGCTCCAATGGGATTAAAATAGCGAAGGGCAATACAATTGATACCCTCATTGGCATGACTAAAATCGCGCATAATATCTTCTGAAACAGCTTTAGTATTCCCGTAAGGAGACTCTGCCGGTTTGCGCGGAGTAGATTCGGTTACCGGCAATTGGTCGGGCTGTCCGTAAACGGTACAACTGGAACTGAAAACCAAATTAGATACCCTATGTTTTTTCATATTCTCCAACAAATTCATCAGCGAGACCAGATTGTTGCGGTAATACTCAAGAGGTTTCTGAACCGACTCTCCCACGGCCTTGTAGGCCGCAAAATGAATAACCGCATCTATATTCTTATATTGCTCAAAAAAAACATTTGTCTTTTCTCTGTCCGCCAGATTGAATTTTTCAAAGGCCGGGCGTTTTCCGGTAATCTTCTCTATTGCATCAAGCACGTCAATGTTTGAATTGGACAAATCATCCACAATCACCACATCAAAACCCTCATTCTGAAGCTCTACAACGGTGTGTGAGCCAATATAACCGGTTCCCCCGGTTACCAAAATCTGTTTGCTCATAAGATTCTATTTCTAATTGTTGGTTCTGTTAAGCAGGTAAAATTAACAAAAGCAATTCAAATGGAGAACCAAATCCGACGAATATGATGTGGCCGAGTAAAGTTTTCAACACATTATCAACAACTGTTTAAAACAAAAGTATGCAGTTAGCGTATAAATTGATTAAATTTGCAATATGGCAAGCATAGAAAAACACATATCGGATTTATTATGTCTGCACGACTGCGTCATCGTGCCCGGGCTGGGTGGTTTTGTTGCCAATTACAAATCCGCAACAATAGTGGACGAACGCAACCTCTTCCGTCCACCGTTAAAGGAAATTGGTTTTAACCGCAGTCTTGCCCACAACGACGGGCTGCTTACCAATCACATCATCAAACGTGAGCAGAAGTCATGGACTGAAAGCACCGAACTCATCAACGAGTTTGTAAAAGGATTACAAAATCGCATTAATCAGGGAGAAACAATTGAATTCAATGGCATTGGTTCCTTCCGGAAAGATGCGTTAGGCAACTTGCAATTTAATCCCACAGAGCGCAATAGTCTTCTTCCCGGGGCATTTGGGCTGGAGGATTTTCATTTTGAGCCATTGCTCAGAAACACTTCAGTTTCGCATAAACAGGAAGAACCAGTTCGCCGTTTGCTGCAAAGTCGGTCACCCCGCTACTGGACTTCAGTGGCTGCCATGATTGCCGGACTATTGCTTTTTTCTCCAAAACTGGACATGCCCGAACACAGACAGATGGACACATCAAGTATGTTATCGGCTCTTACAGAAGAGGCCCCTGCAAATACTGAAAACGCTGTAATTCCAGAGACAACGCAAAAAGTAATTTCGGCAAAAGAACTTCTTCTTTATCAGGGAGTTGCAACACAGGACATAACTCCACAAAACATTTCCAAACCTTTTCATCTGATTGCAGGAAGTTTTAAATATGAAGCACCGGCCAACCAGACCCTGGAAGCGTTCAGAACGAATGGTTTCGCCGAAGCAAAAGTTTTGCATTCTGATAACGGCCGTTTTCGGATAGCACTTTTTTCTTTTACCAACAGAGCGGATGCAACCCAGAAACTATTTGCCTTGCGCAAAGATGAAGCCTATAAAAATGTCTGGCTATTAACCCAGTAAAAATATTTTCATAAAAAAAAGCCGCTCAAAAAGCGGCTTTTTTTTATGAAAATATTTCTTAATAATTACTAGTGTCCGAGAATCTTTAGCATTTTAGCTAACCCGCAAAACTGAAAAAAAGACTCATTTTAATACAATCCCTCCTTATTATCTTATGTGATTAAAATTATTCTTTTATCTAATTTCCGAACCGGGTTTTATTTTAGAGCCAGGCGCAACAAAATCGAGTCTTCCGTCAGCATCTTCAGCCATCAAAATCATTCCCTGGGATTCAATTCCTTTAATTTTTCGGGCGGCAAGATTAACCAAAATACAAACCTGACGTCCGACAATTTCATCAGGCTCAAAGAACTCAGCAATACCCGAGACAACAATTCGTTTGTCAATCCCGGTATCAACTTTAATCTTTAACAGCTTCTTTGTTTTGGCAACTTTCTCTGCCTCAAGAATAGTCCCCACACGCATATCCATTTTCATGAAATCATCGAAAGTAATATCGGCCTTTGCAGGTGTGGACTCCTTATTCTCGGCCTCGTTGCTGGTCTTTGTTTTAGCAAGGCGATCGAGTTGTTCCTGTATTTGAGAATCCTCAATCTTCTCAAACAGCAATTTTGCTTCATTGATTTTATGAGCAGGCTTCAACAATTCAGTTTTGCCACAATGTTCCCATGAAAAATCATCCATTGCCAGCATATCGCGCATCTTACGAGCCGTAAAAGGCAGGAATGGCTCCATCACCAATGCCAGATTCGCTGTAATTTGCAGAGCGATATTCATAATGGTTTTGACACGCTCCGGATTGGTCTTGTATAATTTCCAGGGTTCTGTATCAGCCAGATATTTATTCCCCAGACGAGCCAGATTCATTGCTTCACGAACTGCTTCCCGGAACTTAAAATTATCAAGACTCTTCTCGATCCGGGTAACCAATGCAGGAATTTCTTCCAGGGTTTGCACATCGAAAGGCTCTGTGACGCCCATCAAGGGTACTGCCCCGTCATAATACTTCTGTGTGAGCACCACAGCCCGGTTCACAAAGTTTCCGAGAATAGCCACCAACTCATTATTATTGCGGGCCTGAAAATCGCGCCAGGTAAAGTCATTATCCTTTGTTTCCGGAGCATTGGCAGTCAACACATAGCGCAACACGTCCTGCTTATCTTTAAAATCGACCAGATACTCATGCAACCACACAGCCCAATTCCTGGAAGTAGAAATCTTATCGCCTTCCAAATTCAGAAACTCATTGGCAGGAACATTGTCGGGCAAATTAAAGGTTCCCTCTGCCTTTAGCATTGACGGGAAAACAATACAGTGAAATACAATATTGTCTTTCCCTATAAAGTGAATCAGGCGGGTCTCGGGATCTTTCCAGTATTTTTCCCAGTCGGGCGTAAGTTCACGTGTTGCAGAGATGTAACCAATGGGCGCATCAAACCACACGTAGAGTACTTTGCCCTCCCCACCTTTCACTGGTACAGGAACGCCCCAGTCCAGGTCACGACTAACGGCACGTGGCTGCAAACCAAGATCGAGCCAGGATTTACACTGACCATAAACATTGGGTTTCCATTCCTTATGCTCTTTCAGAATCCACTGTTCCAGAAATTTCTGATGCTGATCGAGAGGAAGATACCAGTGTTTGGTTTTTCGCATCACCGGGGTACTTCCGGAAATCATAGACCTGGGGTCAACCAGGTCAGTTGCATTAAGGGAAGTTCCACAACTCTCGCACTGGTCGCCATAAGCGCCGGTACTGTTACATTGCGGACATGTTCCCGTAATGTAACGGTCGGCCAGAAATTGTTTGGCTTCCTCATCATAATACTGGTCGCTCTCCTTTTCTATAAAAGCACCGTTATCGTAAAGCTTCTTAAAGAACTCAGAAGCTGTTTTATGATGCATCTCACTGGTAGTGCGGGAATAGATATCAAAAGTGATACCGAATTTCTCAAAAGAATCTTTTATCAGATTATGGTACTTGTCCACAATATCCTGCGGAGTCACCCCTTCTTTACGGGCTTTGAGCGTAATAGGCACTCCGTGTTCATCCGAACCTCCGATGTGCAGAACATCCTCCCCTTTCATCCTCAGGTATCTCACATAAATATCGGCGGGCACATAAACACCGGCCAAATGGCCAACATGAACAGGTCCGTTGGCATAAGGCAGGGCAGTGGTAACAAGTGTTCGTTTAAAATTACTCATAATTTCTCCAATCTCTGGTATATGTATTTTCTTGAAAACAAATATTTTAAATCGTAACTTTCTCCAAAATCAGGGCAAGAGCACGCTCTTTTGAAGGGTTTTATTTATCTTCACAAAGATAACCAAAGATGTTAAAATCTTGTACACAAAGCAGTAAGATATGTCAACAGCCATCCCACCATTCATAAAAAAAGGAGCTCTTTTCGGACTGGTCTCCCCGGCAGGGAAAATTGATTCCCAGGTTGTGGAAAATGCCGAAAAATTCCTCAAAAACAATGGATTCGGGAGTATGCGGGGGAAACATGCCACCTCGCAATACCACCAGTTTGCAGGAACCGACGAACAACGAATCGAAGACATGCAAGCTTTTATCGACCACCCCGACATCCAGGTAATATGGTGTTGCAGAGGCGGATATGGCACCTCCAGAATTATCGAAAACCTCGATTTCTCAGCAATGCCAAAAGCGCCCAAGTGGGTGGTTGGATTTAGTGACATCACTGTTTTTCATGCTACTCTTCAGAATATCTACAACGTAGCTTCCATTCACGGCCCCATGCCAATCAACCTGAAAGCTGATGGTTCAAAACAACAAGAGTTCAGGCACCTTCTGGAGTTGCTTCAGGGACATGATATCACCTACCACACCACCCCCTGCCACCTAAATCGTGCTGGCACAGCAGGAGGCAAGCTAATTGGTGGAAACCTTTCGCTTCTTTGCACATTAAGTGGTACCAAATATGATTTTGAAAGCCGCGGAAAAATCCTGTTTCTCGAAGAAGTTGGAGAACAGCTTTATCATCTCGACCGAATGATGCACAACCTCAAACTCTCGGGAAAGCTGGAAGGATTGGCCGGACTGGTTGTGGGGCAACTAACAGAAATGAATGACAAACCAACCCCATACGGATCATCGGCCAACGAAATTATTCTGGAAGCGGTGCAACACTACAATTATCCCGTAATATTTGATTTTCCTTCCGGACACACCTCGCCCAATGAACCGTTGCTGATGGGTGCCCAAACACACATTCAGGTTAATGAGGAAGGTGGAATGCTAGTCCGGTCATCACAAACAATATAAAACCCTACCTATTGCCATGGCCCAACACAACAAATTAGGACAAAAAGGTGAAGACAAAGCCGCATCCTACCTTCTGGACAAAGGATACCGCCTTGCAGCCAGGAATTTCCGATACGACCATAAGGAAGTTGATATTATCGCCTGGGATAAGGAAGAGCTGGTAGTTGTGGAAGTCCGCACCAGAGACTCAGCATACCACGAACATCCACGCAACAGTCTGACACCAGCTAAAATAAAAGCAATCGCTTATGCTGCCGAAGCTTACATCCTGCAAAATGAATTGGATTGCAACACCCGTTTCGACCTGGTTTGCTGGATCCCCCACAAAGATGATAACCGCTGGGAAATAGAACACATTGAGGATGCATTTCATCCATTGCCCTAAAAAACTAAGAAAATTATGAACATCGAAGAATTCCGTGATTACTGCCTTTCACTACCATTCACATCAGAATCGTTCCCTTTTGATGAGACTTCTCTGGTATTTAAAGTGGGCAACAAAATGTTTGCACTTACCGATCTGGAGGAACCTTTTTGGATCAACCTAAAATGCGACCCCGAAAAAGCCATCGAATTAAGAGAGCGATTCCCATCGGTAAGGCCCGGATTCCACATGAATAAAAAACACTGGAACACAATTGAAGTTGACGGATCGGTTCCCGATAGCCTGCTTCGTCAATGGACCAAAGAATCGTATGAACTGGTGATAAAGGGAATGACCAGGAAAGAAAGGGCCCAGCTTGAGGTGGAACAATAAACCACCTTATTTCTTCTTCCGGAAGATATCCTTCATTCGATCAAGCAATGTTTTACCCTTGTCTTCTTTCTCCTTCTTCTCTTGTTCTTCAGTCTCTTCAGACTGTTCTTCCTCTTTATCTTTGGTATTTTTGTCTTTTTTGCCACCAAAGAGACGTTCAAAAAAGTTCATATCGGGATCTTCTTCCGAAAAGTCAGGACAATCTACCTCTGGGAGCAAATTTTCGGGCAGCGGATAAAAGTTTCGACGCCCCAGCCCTGCCGAAAGAGATGAATTTTCCACCTTTTGCATAAATCTGCCAAACACCGGAAGAGCGGTATACGCCCCTTGTCCCAGAGTAGTGGTACGAAAACGAATTCCGGGGCTTTCGGCCCCGACCCAAGCGCCGGCAACCAGCCCGGGAGAAAAACCAATAAACCAACCATCGGCATTGTCCTGTGTGGTTCCTGTTTTTCCGGCAAGATCGGTCTGTAAACCATAAACATTCCTCAACGACCGGGCAGTTCCGCGTTCTACAACGCCTTGGAGCATGTGAACCATAAAGCGTGCTGTTCGTTCCTCAAAAGCTGCAGCACGCAACTCTGCCGGTTTGGCCTCATAAAGAATACGTCCATTGGCATCCTCAATGCGCAGTAAACTTTGTAACTCAACACCATTGCCATAGTTGGCAAAAGCAGTATAGGCTCGTATCATCTCTAAAAGAGACAAATTGGCCGTTCCAAGTGCTATGGACGGAACATTTGGCATATCACTCTCAATTCCTGCGTCCTGGGCAAGTTCAATGACATCATGCGGCCCTGTTTCAACTGCCAGTTCAGCAGCCACCGTGTTAATTGAATGAATCAGCCCCCCCTGTAAAGAATAATAACCTTCATGCTCTCCTTCGCTGTTTGTTGGAGACCAATCGTCGTACTGACGATAAACGCGCCTTTCATTACTGATGTAATCGCATGGATTAAATCCCTCTTCAAGAGCGGTAGCATACACAAAAGGTTTGAAAGTACTACCCACCTGACGTTTTGACAAAACATGATCGTAAGGAAAAAACTTAAAATTGGTCCCCCCAACCCATGCCAACACAGCCCCGTCGGACGGATTGACAGCCAAAAAACCTGCATGAAGCTGACTGATGGCCCAGGCAACAGAATCGGCGGGTGACATATCCACTTTCTTCTCCTCTCCGTTTTCCAGCACAACCATACTAACGGGAGTTTCCATGACTTTCATTATCTCATTCTCACTTTTACCTTTTTTAAGCAAGGCCTCATAACGCGGTGATTCCTTTAATGCAGACACATAAATTTCCGGATGCCCCTCCCAGGGACTTCTATTTTTCCAGTGCTGATCAAATTCATTTTGCAAGCGCACCATTTGGTTGTGAACAGCCTCATTGGCATATTCCTGTAATTGTGCATTCAGGGTAGTGTAAATCCGTAACCCGTCGCGATACAAGTTGATGGAGTCACCATAAATTTCTTCAAGCGCTTTTTCAGCATTGCGACGCACCAAATCCATAAAATAGGGAGCAGGCCCGTTGTTTCGATCCAGAATTCGGTAGTTAAGATTCAGTGGAAGATCTTTGTATTTCTCACCTTGCTCCGTGGTCAGAACCCCTTGGTCAACCATCCGGTTCAGAACAATATTACGTCGCTCCAAACTGTGGTCGGGATGAAGACGGGGATTATAGTAGGTATTGGCAGCCAGCATACCAATAATAGTGGCAGCTTCGTGAGGCTCCAACCGGGAGGACGATTTATTGAAAAAGCGGTTGGAAGCCACTTCAATGCCATAAATATTTTCTCCAAAAGGAACCGTGTTGAGATAAAGATTTAAAATTTCCGCTTTGGTATACACTCCTTCCAGACGGGCGGCTGTAAACATCTCACGAGCTTTGTTTACCGGAAGGGACAAAAATTTATAATCTCTACGCGGATAAAGGTTCTTGGCAAGTTGCTGACTAATAGTGCTCCCTCCCCCCTGAGCCTTTTCACCTAAAAGAATTGAGTGTACCAACACCCTTCCCATACTGATGTAATCAAGGCCTTTGTGTTCAAAAAACCGACTGTCCTCAGTGGCCACCAAAGCATTAATTACAAATTCGGAGATATCACTATTCTCTATGTTCCTGCGGTTTTCAATATAGTATTTCCCTATCATCACTCCATCGGCAGAATAGACCTCAGAAGCATTGAAATTGCGAATATTACTTAATTCTTCATCTCCGGGAATGGGCCCAAACAAGCCAATATAAACCAATGAAAGGAAAACCGCCAGAAAGGCGATGCCAGCAACCATCAGCTTCAAGATAAATTTCAAGGCCCAATTTCTGAATCGGACGACTCCCGAAGATTTGGCAGATTTATCGGTAACTTTCTTTTTGTTCTTCATTAATTTATGAATTTCCCAGATACCATCTGGCAGTATTTTTTACAGCATCGTCAACAGTTCGAAATGCGTAATTAAATTTCTCGGAAAATTTCCGATTGGAGTAATAAGCTTTATTGTGAGCCGCACGGGCTGTATCTTTGGTGATGGCAGGAGCTTTGCCAAAAATTGCGCAAAGGGTATGATTGAGTCGCCAGCCAATTTCTGTTAAAAAATTTCCAGCTTTCAGAAAAGGAGCCCGTTTATTCAAAGCAGCCGCCACCATTGAGAAAAAAACTTTAAAGCTCAAATTCTCACCATTGAGAATAAATCGCTCATTTACCACATCGCTTTTAATCAACAAGACCACAGCTTCTGCAACATCCCGAACATCAACAAAGCCGGTAATTCCTGTTGTATAAAAAGGCATTCCTTTCCGTACAGAATAAAAAAGACGCCCGCTGCTTCGCACCCAATCCACAGGCCCAATAATCACCGATGGATTCACAATAATTACAGGTAATCCCTCTTTGGAGGCTCTCCATACTTCCATTTCAGCCCGAAATTTACTGTGTGAATAAGCTGACCGGTTATCGTCGGGCTGCCATTCCACCTGCTCGTCCACCTCTAGGTCTTCGGGATGACGGCCCAATGAAGAGATGGAACTTACGAAACAAAACTTCTTTATTCCCATTTCAATGCAGGCATTAACCAGATTTGCAGTTCCGTCAGCATTCACTCTCAACATACGCTGTGCTTCATTGGGGTTGAAGGAAACCATTGCAGCTGCATGAACCACGTAATGAACCCCCTCCAGAGCATCTTCAAGGGAATAATAATCAGTCAGGTCGGCTTCCACCCACTGTACGTTTTTCAACAGATTGTTGGCATTTTCACCGGAATAAAAGCGGAAAAGCTTTTCAACCTCTTCAATAGTGCTTTGTTTTCGGCAGGTAGCTTTTACCCGCTCTCCCTGTAATGTGAGACTGTACAAAATGTGTGAACCAACCAGTCCTGTAGCTCCTGTTAAAAGTATCATATTTACAAAGGTAGTTTTTTACCAGTTAAATCGAATAGTCTGTTTTAATTCTGCCGAAAGACTTAAGGGAACCGGACTTATACCAGCCACGTTCTCAATCATCTTCTTCTGCTCCAATGAATAACCCTTATCAGGAAAAAAGAACTCCACCACCACCTCGGCGACACGGCGTGGGTCACTGGCCATAATTTTGGTAACTTCCACATCAGTTCCCTCAATATCAATTCCATTATCCATAGCAGTAATGCCCATGATGGTTGTAATGCAGCTCCCCAGAGAAGTTGCCAGCAAGTCGGTAGGAGAAAACGCCTCTCCTTTGCCGCGATTATCTACCGGAGCATCTGTAATAATTTTGTTTCCCGACTGCATATGGGTGCTTTCGACCCTTAGATTGCCCAGGTACCGGCTTTTTATTGTTACATCCATTACATTATTTTTTTTTCTGATTAAAACGATTGGGCTTCTGAAAAAATTGTTTCTAATTTAGCACCTAATTTATTACCAAAACAACACTTTACATTATCTGTTTCAATAAATTTAAAAAGATTATTATGTTTTCAGGAATAGTTGAAGAAGCGGCCACCGTTACAGGAGTTGAAAAAGAGAAAGGAAATGTACACCTTACCCTGAAATGCTCGTTTACCAACGAGTTGAAAATTGACCAAAGCATTTCGCACAACGGGGTATGCCTTACAGTGGTAAAAAAAGTGGGCGACACTTACACAGTTACGGCCATTCGCGAAACACTGGAAAAATCAAATCTTGGTCTTCTACAACCGGGAGACAAAGTGAATCTGGAACGCAGCATGCCCATGAACGGGCGCCTGGACGGCCATATTGTGCAGGGACATGTGGATCAGACGGCCAAATGCATTGAAGTAAAAGAAGCCGACGGCAGCTGGTATTTCACGTTTCAATACGATGTGGACAAAGAAAAGGCCGGACAAGGTTATATGACTGTAGAAAAAGGCTCAGTTACCATTAACGGGGTAAGCCTAACGGTGGTAAACAGCCGCGACGACCGCTTTTCTGTAGCCATTATTCCCTATACTTACGAATTCACCAATTTTCATCAAATCAAAGAAGGAAATGTGGTGAATCTGGAATTTGACATTATTGGCAAATACATCAGTCGGTTGCTGCACTTCAAAGAGTAACAAAACCATTGTGCCTGACAGAGACCGCACTTTAATTGGGTGAAAAGAGTTTTTAAAATAAAAAACACTATTGTCCGGAGAAATTGAACAGTAAAAATTTAGATTGCTTTCCTTATAAACCGTGACAGGCTTTCCCTCTCCCAAGGACAGATTATTAACAACAAAAAATCAAAGTTAGCCACCGGTTATTGCCCCCGGGTTATTCAAGCCCCCTACGGGGACGAGGTAGAGTCAAGGGGTTTATTTTCCTTCTACATTAAGGAAGAGGAGGCTGTTGTTCGATTGCATTCGAAGTATCCGAAAACAGCCTCCTTTTTTCTATCAATTTTCCTTCCATCCGACTTTCGAAAAGAAGATGCTTTAATGATGCTGGTTTTCATCACTCACCAGCCATAGGAAAATTAACTTTCTTTATTAGCAATCTTAAACAATATTTATTAATTTGTAGTTTCGTAACCCTAACATAACCGAATTCTGCCAATGTACGGATTCAGAAAAAAATTAATTATCCTGATGCTCATCCTTGCAGCCTTTGCTATGCTTCTGATCGGACTGCCAGGTGTTTATTATGCCCGTCAGCAGGCAAAAAAAGATGCGCTTATCCACATGCAACAAGTCACCCGGCTGGCTTCTTCGGATATGGAAAAGCAGTTTACACACATCAAAGAAGTTTCCATGGCATTGGAAGCTGTAATCAGAAGCACATTTAACAAAAAAGAGGATTTTACGGACAATGCATTGCTGAATTCCTACAAACAACGCATTACACCGCAACTAAGAGAAATCCTTCATCTGATGCGTCCCATGAGTTTGTGGATTGTTTTTAATACGGATAATATCAAGGGGAAACACACGATTAGTTTTTTTGACAAGGAAAGAAATGGAATCTATCACCGGGAAAAAGAATATAGAATAGGGGAAAAAGACTTATTTCATCCATCGATGAGTTGGTGGACACAAGCGGTAAAAAACAGGGAAACTTGGACGCTTCCTTACTACTGGCAAGCCTGGGACATGAAAGTAATCAGCTATTCACGTGCAGTTTATGTAGACTCAACCCTCATCGGATGTCTGGGATCTGATTTTCTTTTTTCGGAACTTGAACAACAACTCGACCATCTTTACACTTTTGAAACTGGTTGTCTGGTTTTATTGGATGAAAACAATGAACTGGTTTACTCCTCCAGCCACGGACAGCCACTCCCGAATGAGACTCTGGAAATCATCTCCGAGCTTCCAAGAAGATCTGAGGCCAGCCTTCTGCCTGAGAATCACAGCAATAAATATATCCATTCTGTCGGAAAACTCTCCAACAACTGGTCTTTTGTTTTATCGGTGTCCAGAAAAGAAATCTTTGCCGATGCAAACAAATTAATTCTCTATCTGGGATTCATCTTAGCATTCGGATTTATCATCACCGTTGTAATTGCCTTGTATTTCAGCAAATTCATCACCTCTCCGGTAAAGTATCTTCTGGGAAAATTCAGAACTGCAACAGAAGGAAAATTAAGTACCAGAGCCGACATTCGAACCAATGATGAGATGCAGGAACTGGGGGAACATTTCAACAAAATGATGGAAGAGCTTCAAAAAACATTTAATGAACTTGATATCGCCCGTAGAAGATTAACCAAAGAGAAAGAGAGGGCTATGGAATCAGACAGTTTAAAGTCCTCATTTCTTGAAAACCTTAGTCATGAAGTTCGAACCCCATTAATGGCCATCGTTGGATTCTCGGAACTGATGACAGATCCTGAGTCCACGGTGAAAGAGCGGGAGGATTTTTTCAGGCACATCGCTCAAAACAGTAACCAACTGGTGCGTTTTATTGAAGATACGCTACTATTTGCACAACTTGAGAAAGGTCAAACCCCTTTAAAAAAGAGTTATTTTAAGGTTCAGGAAGCGCTATTGGATTTGGCACAGGAGTTTGAAACTTACAGAACAAAACAGAAGCCACATCTCTACTTCAGAACCTTGTCGGATAATTGCAACCTTACGCTTCACAGCGATCCCGTCCTATTAAAACGATTGGTGAGATACCTTCTGGACAATGCCTTTAAATTCACCGACAAGGGGGGTGTCACACTGCTTTGTCGTTCCACTGACCATCATTTCGAAATCATTGTTTCCGATAGCGGAATCGGCATCTCCGATGACAAAACCGACCTGGTATTCAGGAAGTTTTGTAAAGTAATAGAATCCAACACCAGGGTTTATGACGGTGCAGGCATAGGACTTACAAACGCCCGCGGGCTTGTACTATTACTTAAGGGAACCATCGAACTCTCATCCACCCGTGGAGAGGGAACATCAGTTACCGTTTCTTTTCCGCTAAAGAAGTAATCTTCCCTTCCTGACAAGCAAAAAAGAAGTATCTTTATCCCATAAAATAACAGTCGCATTTATGCCATTTTTTAGCAATCTACTTAGTCTGGAGTTTCGGCTTTCGGGATTTCCATGGCTCCTTCGTCATACTCTTCAGAAAAAGAAAACCACCATTTTGATTTTTCATCAACCACAGACGGCATTTCTCGATAGAGCATTAACGGCACTGAAAAAACGGTACAACATCATCCCTTTTTCTCAGTTTCTTCGTTCCCAGAATGACAAGACCACAGTACTGCCTAAACGCCCCTTAGTCATTACCTTCGACGATGGCTGGGCAAACAATTATGATCTGCTCCCTTTACTGGAAAAGCATCAGGCTCCGGCAACCATATTTCTAATAGCCGGCATTGCTGACACCAGCCATCACCCCTGGTTTTATGTTGTCAAAGAGCGCGCGTTCAAAGAATCTCTGAAAAAGATGTCTGACCCGGTTCGTATGGCAGCGCTCAAACGAATTGGATTTGAAGAAAACCAAAATTTTGAAGAAAGAATCCTCCTCAACCGGGAGGAGATAACTGCCATGCAGAACAGCGGACTGGTAGAATTTGGTTCGCACACTCTCACACATCCCATCCTTCCCGGATGCTCAGATTCCAAAGCAGCAAAAGAAATCCAGTTATCTAAAGAAAAGACAGAAGCTCTGACCGGAAAACCCTGCACAATTTTTTCTTTCCCCAACGGAGAATACAGCGAACGGGATATCAGAATCTGCAAAAAAGCCGGTTATGAAGCTGCAGTGACCCTTGATGCGGGATTCAATGCCCAAAATAATGACCCCTTCAAACTCAAGAGAATTTCCGTTCCAGACAATGGCAACATCTCCGAATTGCTTGTAAAAGCCTCGGGCACCTGGGCACTCTTTAAGGTTCTTTCAGGAAGGCAAAAAAGAACCCGGCGGCACAGCGGATTGTAAAACATATCCGCCCCGGTTCTAATCATAAAAAGTTGCAATTGAAAGGCATAATCAATGAAAGCATAACACTTTTAGGAAACAATTTCCACTTCAATGCCCACTTCAATGCCCACAAACCAATAGCATCATCGGTTGGAATTTTCCGGCTGAAAAATGAAAAGGCTGCCAAAACTGACAGCCTTCTCAATTAACCTACGGCTTCAAATCGCATCTGAAAACTACAACTTCTTCAATCCTTTGGTTTCACTTTTGTCCTGCACTTCAATCAAACTGATGGCATAACCACCGCCTGGAGCACATTTTTGAGACAGTTTAGATTTGCTGGTAACAACATATTCCCTAATTTCGTAAGCCTTGGGATTTTTTTTGTAGTGGGCATCCTTTTTATCACTGTAGATGGTGGCCACATACTTTTTGCCGGGTTCCAGAAAATCAAATTTTATTTCAGATAAACGGGGCTCCTCGTCGTTTGTACGCCCTACAAACCAGTTGCCGGCATCTTTTTCCTTACGGGCGTAGGTAATGTAATTTCCGGGCTCAGCTTCCAGTACTTTCGTATCGTCCCAATCTACAGGAACATCCTTGATAAATTGCAACGCATCCAGATACTTATTGTATGTTTCGGGCAGATCAGCCGCCATCTGAAGCGGACTGTACATGGTAACATACAATGCCAGCTGACGGGCAATGGTAGTATTTACCCACGAACCGTTATCGGGATTGTATTTTCTCACATCCTGCTCAAAAATACCCGGAGTATAGTCCATGGGACCACCAATCAAGCGGGTAAACGGCAAGATAGTGGTATGGTCTGGATTGTTTCCGCCAAAAGCCTCATATTCTGTTCCGCGGGCCGACTCATTGGCAAGCAGGTTGGGGAAAGTTCGTCTCAATCCTGTTGGACGGACAGCCTCATGAGCATTAACCATCACTTTATGTTTAGCAGCCTCTTTCACAGCATAGATATAGTGATTCACCATCCATTGTCCGTAGTGATGTTCGCCCCGGGGAATGATATCACCAACATATCCACTTTTCACGGAATTGTAGTTATTGTCTTCCATAAACTGGTAAGCCTCATCCATGTGCCGCTCATAGTTGCGCACAGAACTGGATGTTTCGTGGTGCATCATCAGTCTTACACCTTTGCTTTTGGCATACTCACGCAGTTCATCCACATCAAAATCGGGATAAGGCGTCACAAAATCAAAAACATAATCTTTGGATTTTCCGAACCAATCTTCCCAGCCAACATTCCAACCTTCAACCAGCACCTGATCAAAGCCATGTTCAGCAGCAAAATCGATATGCATCTTTACATGTTCGGTATTGGCTGCATGCTTGCCAGTGGGTTGTGCATTGACAAAGTCAGTTTCGCCAAGCTTTACAGAAGGTAAATCGGCATAAGCCCACGAGCTTTTACCGGTTATCATTTCCCACCAAACCCCGATGTATTTTATAGGCTGAATCCACGAAACATCCTCATAAGCGCAAGGTTCATTGAGATTGAGTGTGATATTGGAAAGGAGAATATCTCCGGCATTTTTGCTGGCAATAACCGTGCGCCAGGGTGTTTGAGTCGGAGCTTGCATATAAGCCATATTACCAACTGCATCAGGAGTAAGGTGCGATTCAAAAACCAGGTTTTCATCATCCAACTCCAAATGCATACAAGAATACTCTACCAAAGCGGCCTCGTGCAGGTTGATATAAAGACCGTTGTCAGTTTTCATCATCAATGCAGTTTGAACACCTGTATCTGAAAAGGGAGTCTGAGATGCGTTGGGAGTGATGGCTTGCTTCATGAGACCACGAATTTCTGATAATCTGGAGGTGGTATAATCGTACTCCTGCGTGTCGTAATCTCCGGGAATCCAGAAAGCCGTATGGTCATTGGCCATGGCAAACTGGGTTTTCTCATCAGTCACCACAAAGTAGGTCAGATTATCCTGCTCCGGAAATTCGTAACGAAAGCCAAGTCCGTCGTTAAACAACCTGAAACGAATAACCATTGTTCGGTCGGTCTCTTCCTGTTCCAGAGTTACTGCCAGTTCATTATAGTGGTTACGAATTTCTTTGGTCTCTCCCCACACAGGCTCCCAGGTTTCATCGAATGAACTCTCGTCCACCTTTGCAAGTTTAAATCCGTTGGTAAGTGGCTCTAATGCTTTCAATTCAAGGCCAAGACTACTTTCAAGAATCACAGGTTGCCCATCCAGTTCAAGACTGTATACAGGTACCCCGCCTTTCACCTCAAAATTGAGATGAAAACTGCCATTTGGCGACTTCAGCTCGGCTGCCTGTCCCCATACGGCCATAAAGGATATTGCCATAAAAACAAATAATTTTTTCATAACGCAAAATGTTTGGGATGTTGCATAAAACTAATTTCAGATTTTATTCAAAGATACCGAAAAGGACAGTATATCAGGAAAGTGAAACGAACAAGCACCTTGACAAAGCATTAGCCCCCACACCAGAAACAACTGAACATCAAGCGAAAGAGACCAGAAGTTAATTCGTATTCACAATAAAAGAAAGTGAAAAATAATTAGAGTGACGTTTCCGCAAAGGTTTTCGGAAGCAACCTTCACAGACAATTCTACTACAATTCTACAGTACAAACAATTTCATATTTAATATTCTCCGGATCTTTAAAATATACTGCATAATAGTCTGGGCTATACTCCTGATATATTTGAGGAGCAGCCACAATATTGGCTCCTATTTCTACAAGCTTTATATATGCTTCATCAACCTCTTTGCGCGTATTGGCTTTAAAAGCCAAATGGTGTAAAGCACCGGGTTTTCGGCGGTTAATTGAATCATTCCTGAAAGCTTCCCTGGGAGATGTAATCGCAAAAGCCAGCAAGTCATGCGTATATTCAATGACATCAAAGTCATGCTCCTTGATGGAAGCCTTCACTTTTCGGTTGATATCAAACCCAATAACAGGGAGAAATCTATCGTAGAATTTTTCGGCAACTTCCAAATCTTTTACGGTAATCTGCAGATGATCTATTATCGGTTTCATAATCAAGAAAATATAGTTCCTGAATTCATTTTCCTCTTACTTCTCGGCCCCATGGTTTCTGAACTGAAATGACCAGCATCACCAATAAGAGAAACAATTGTACTGTTCCCCCAAAAGCGCTCTGCTGAAAGTTGTACTGAAAAACCTCATTGGCAAAAGCTTGCTCCCGCAAGGTGTTGGCCAGTTTAACGTTTCCATTGACCCAGGGACCCAGAAAGAATGTACCGAAGAGTATTTGGGCAACTGTTAGCACCCACTTCACTGTAATCCAGTAATGTTTGAAAAATCCAAAGCCTGACCACACACCATAGACAATGCCTATCAGTAGATTCCCCATAGCACCGGGAATAATAATAAAATCGTCAATTACCTGAATAATGCGGGACTTCATAAACAGCTCATCTCCCGTTTCGGGATAAACAAAAAAGAGAACCAACAGGAGGGATGTGGCACCTCCAATCCACATCACCACTAAGAAAAGATGAACCATTTTAAGAATTTTGAGACCTTGTTTTTTAAGTTTTGGCATGTTGATAATTTTTAAAGTTTTAACGCAGAGGTTCTTTGAACCGAAAGAAACTACAAACGTCCCTCCCACTCCCCATAAAACTCATCAAGAAACTGCTCCATAACCCGGTGCCGCTGTTCTGCAATTGCCTTTCCGGTTTTGGTATTCATCCGGTCTTTCAGTAACAATAGTTTTTCGTAAAAATGGTTGATGGTGGGGCCCGTACTATTCTTATACTCTTCTTTGGTCATGTTCAGGTTTGGTTTTATATCCGGATTGTACAATTCCCGGTTCTTATAGCCCCCATAATTAAATGTCCGGGCGATGCCAATAGCTCCAAGGGCATCCAGCCGGTCGGCATCCTGAACAATGTCCAGTTCCGGGGAGCGGAACTTTTGCTGATGATTTCCTCCTTTGAAGGAGATATACCGAATGATGTTTTCCACATTTTCAATCACTTCATCAGCTACATCCAACTCTCCTAAAAACTCAACGGCCTTTCGTGGCGAGGCTTCCTCGTCTCCGTCATTGAACTTGGAATCGGCAATATCGTGAAGCAGGGCAGAAAGCTCCACGACCAAAGGGTCGCAGGACTCCTTCTCCGCAATATGACTGGCCATCCTCCACACACGATAAGTATGAAACCAGTCGTGACCACCTTCGGCTCCGGCAAGCTCTGTTTTTACAAAGTCAATGGTTGCATTAATTAATTCGGTAGAATTCTTCACAAGAAAATTGTTTTCCTTTGTTTCACGTTACGCTTTCAGCATTTTCAAAACTACCATTTTTCATCCTTTTTCCGTATTTTTAATTCAATGCTTTTCCTCAGAATAATTAAATATTCTAAATTCACATAAAAGGATTTTTCTATCCTTTAGTAGCAAAAAAACCACGAACCATGGCATACTCACTTTCAGTTCAAAACTTAGATGAAACCAACAATTAAAGAGCAAAAAACAAAATATAAAATTAACCACCATGAGCGAATTTCTAAACAACTCATTTTACAGAAAATAGAAGCTTAAGAAGCTGATTCTGAAACTGCACGAAGGGGACAATCCAGGTCGGGTGCGTAACGAACTCACCAAGAAGTTGGTATGCTGCATTCCTACTCACGACCAATATAAAAACCGTTCGCCTAGAACTTTATTTACACTAATCATTGGAATAAGCCTGAATTTTATACTTTTGAAACAACCGTAACAAAAAATTAAGTCAGAAACATGATACTTAAGAAAATTGCATTAATAATCATAATAGTTACAGGAGTGACCACTACTGCCTGTTCTGATGAACAAACGGAGCCCATCAGTCCCGATGTTAAGCTCTCCCAAACCGAGTTCAACTTTCCCTCGGGTGGCGGCACAGAAACGCTGACCATTGAAGCCAACATATCACTGAAGATGAAGGGTTCAGAGATGGCGTGGTGCACTGTTTCTAAAGAAATTTCAGAAAGCAACGACCTGCTCAGCTACACCATCTCCGCCAGCCCAAACAGCTTTCCGGAAAGTCGGTGGACAAACATCACCATTAGCGGCACGGATTATGTCAGAGACCTCAAAATCAGCCAGGACGGTGCGGAGGAATCTTCCGAAGAAGAAGAAACTCCCACCGAGGATGCAGATGTGATGCCCATCATCAAAACGCTGGGTTTAGGCTGGAATATAGGCAATCAACTGGATGCCCACAGCAACGGCCTATCCAATGAAACCATCTGGGGTAACGAAAAAACCACGCAGGAAGCGTTCAACAAAGTTGCAGCTACAGGAATACAATCCGTGCGCATCCCCGTCACCTGGCTGGGGCACATTGGCGAGGCGCCCGATTACATTATCGAAGAAGCCTGGCTCAACCGCGTTGCCGAGGTAGTGAGCTATGCAGAAAATGCGGGACTTATTGCCATCATCAATATTCATCACGACGGAGGAGATAGTCATTACTGGCTCAACATAAAAGATGCTGCTGTAGATGAAGATGTGAACGATAAAGTAAAAGCACAACTCAAGGCTATGTGGACACAAATAGCCGTGAAATTCAAAGACAAAGGTGATTTCCTTATTTTTGAATCTATGAACGAAATTCACGATGGTGACTGGGGCTGGGGAACCAACCGCACTGACGGAGGAAAACAGTATGCCACCCTGAACGAATGGAATCAGGTTTTTGTAGATGCTGTACGCTCCACAGGAGGCAACAACAGCAACCGCTACCTGGGGGTTCCCGGTTACTGTACCAATCCCAATTTGACCATCAACCACTTTGTGCTGCCCACGGATGTGGTGGAAGACCGATTGTTGGTCGCCGTTCACTATTACGATCCTTATGAATACACCCTCACTGACAAATTTTCGGAATGGGGTCACACTGCGGATCCTACAAAGAAAGAAAGTTACGGCGATGAAGCAGACCTTCGAAAAGTATTTAGGCAGTTAAAAACTAAATTTACCGACAACGGAATTCCTGTCTATCTGGGTGAGGTGGGCAATGTACACCGCGGCACAGACCGAGCCGAGGAATTCCGCAAATATTATCTGGAATACCTCTGTAAAGCTGCCAAAGTATATGGTATGGCACCCTTTTTCTGGGACAATGGAGCTACAGGTGCCGGGAAAGAGTGCTCAGGAATCATCAACCACAGCACAGGAGACTATATCAACAACGGAAAAGAGATAGTTGACGTAATGGTAAAAGCAATTACCAATGATGATGCATCCTACACATTGAATACGGTTTATGACAATGCCCCTCAATAGGGTATTTTCTTCCCCCTGGTTTCCAAACGAGGAGATGACTGATAAAGTCGCCTGTCCTTCATTTGGAGCTTGAATTCATTGCGACAAAGTTTTATCCATACTGTAATCCCGCGATAGAATTAAAAAGGCACCTGCTCAGGTGCCTTTTTTAATTCATTTATTAGTGTCAATGCTTCGCAAGTCTCTTGCAAGTAACTGATAGCTGGCTTGTTACGATTGCAAGCAGACAGAGCACAACTCACTTACATTATAAACTTTGCGTCATAGCGTCTCTGTATTTATGTTTTTTTAACACACTATTGTTACTGAATCATTTATCTTTTTTAACAGACCATCCACCTTTGAGTCCAAAAACAAACCAGGCCAGGAATAACACACCGATGGCGAAGATGGAATCGCCAATGGCACGTAACCAGCGCAAAGTTTCCATGGCCGGTGTTTGCAGAAATTCTGCTGAGCGTGCATACCACAAACCAGTCTTTACACTTGCCCATGTCTGAGCCAGACCTACCGGCAATACACTGATAAGTACCATCAGGAGTAAGCCAATATTTATAGCCCAAAAAGCAATCTTTATGGGCCTCTCCTTCCACTTTACTTTTAAATCCATTTCGCGAAGCACAAAGAGCATGAGTCCCATTCCCAGCATCCCATAAACTCCGAAGAGAGCAGTATGTGCGTGTACCGGAGTTGTATTCAAACCCTGCATATAGTACAATGCAATGGGCGGATTAATGAGAAATCCAAAAATACCGGCTCCGAGAAAGTTCCAAAACGCCACTGCCACAAAGAAATAGATAGGCCAACGGTAAACCCGCACCCATTCTTTGGCCTTACTTAATCCAAGATTGTGATAGGCTTCATACCCCATAAGGACAAGCGGAACCACCTCCAGAGCACTAAAACTGGCACCTATGGCCATTACAGCGGTGGGCGTCCCGGCAAAATAGAGGTGGTGGAAGGTTCCAAGGATTCCCCCTGAAAGGAAAATAACAGTTGAAAGCAACACGGTAATAGTGGCCAGTGATGCCTGAATCAGTCTCATCCGCACAAACAAAAATGCAATGGCCACGGTAGCAAACACTTCAAAAAATCCTTCTACCCAAAGGTGAACAACCCACCAGCGCCAGTATTCGGCAAGTGACAGATGCGTTTGACGGCCCCACATCAGACCTGCACCATAAAAGGAAGCAATGGCTATGGATGATATCAGGAACATTATCAGCAAGTGACGATTTTCTTTTTGATTTTTCAAAGCAGGCAATAACCCACGTGCCATCAGGAACAACCAGATAAAAAGTCCTGCAAACAGAAATATTTGCCAGAAACGCCCCAAATCCACATATTCATATCCCTGATGTCCAAACCAGAAATTCTCGACCAGATTCAGTTTCTGCATCACTCCCAGCCATTGGCCCAACAAGGAGCCTACAACAATTACAAGCAATGCAAAGAATAAAATATCTACACCCAGCTTTTGGTGTTTTGGCTCTTTACCTAAAATGGCAGGAACAAGATAAAGACCTGTAGCAAGCCATGAAGTCGCAATCCAAAAGATGGCCAACTGAATATGCCATGTTCGCGTTACCGAATAAGGTAAAAAATCAGCCAGGGGAATACCGTAAAAGGCCTGACCTTCGACCCCGTAGTGGGCAGTTATTACCCCCATCAGAATCTGTACAAGAATAAGGGCTGTTACCACCCAGAAATATTTGAGCGTTGCTTTCATCGAAGGGGTTTGACGCACTTCCATTTGTGGATTCGTTTCCGGAATTTCTTCTCCTTTATCCTCTTTGCGCGATGCATAGAACCAAATCATCAGCCCAATCCCTGCCAACAAAATAATCACACTAAAACCGGTCCAAAGAATCAGGGAACTGGTTGGTTTATTGCCCACCAATTCATCGGGTGGCCAGTTGTTGGTATAAGTAATATCAGAACCCGGCCGCTGTGTTATGGTTGACCATGTAGTCCAGAAAAAGAAAGCATTCATCTTAAACATGCGATCTTCTGTCTTGATGCTGTTGGCCGGGATGCTGTATGCGTCCCGCAAATCAGCTTTGGCCGGGTCATCCATAAACAAACCTCCATAGTGACGGCTCAATTCTTTGAACGCTTTTGCTCTGACCGGAGAAATGGTCAAAACTCCATTATCAAAATTATGCGTATTGGTGCGAAGTTCATTTTTTAGCCGTGCCTGAAGCATAGCCTTTTGCTCATCATCCAGATTTTCATACACTTTCCCAAAATCAGCTTTGGCATATTCATCAAGAATGAAAAGTGCCTCCCGATGCAACCAGTCTGCATTCCAATCAGGCGCCTGATAAGCTCCATGTCCCCAAATAGTACCGACCTCCTGACCACCAACAGATTGCCATACATTCTGACCATCTTTGATATCTGAAGCAGTCATTATTACTTCTCCGTCAGTTGTGACCACTTTCTCGGGAATAGGTGGCGCTTCCCTGTAAATCTCCCACCCGTAATAGCCTAAAATCCCAAATGAGATGACCATTACCAGAATAAAACCAATCCATAGTTTTCTTGTTGTCATAGCTTTAGATATTTAAGAATGATTAATTATCGTGTTTACTAACCGTCAAAAAACCGACTACTTACTTTAAGTATGCATTAGAAAAAGATTAAACGCTCAGACGCGCAAAGGCACAAAGTTTTTATTCTCATAAACCTGCATAAACAACCTTTGTCATACTATTTATTATCGAGCAATTGCAAAAGCCTAACAGAGTATTGCTTTCAAAAACCAAAAATTGGCCAACTCTCCCCCCTGCCTTGGAACGTCAACCTTCTATCAAGAATATTTACCTCCTCAAGAACTCACTAACTCAATCAATCTAATTACAAACTTAAAAACTATTTAGTATAAAAGGATGCAAATATCTTTTTTAAAAGTTTATTTAAAGCAATTCTAAACAAGTAGCTAAATTAACTTTCTTTAGATTTCAGTACTATCTCCCAATCGGTCGTTAAAAAAAACCTAAACGCAGAGACGCAATAAGCTCCTATGCTGGAACTACGGATTCAAAAAGGGACAAAATCTTTTTTATTAAACATTTGCACGCAATGCACAATAATAAATAAATAACTCCTTATCAGATATTTGCAAAGGTTTAACGGGGCGTTGTTCTCCAAAAGAGGGGAAATAACCCCTGTAGTCTGTGTCCATCAGACAAAAACATTCGAAAAATCAACTGTTTTGGGACTTTAAAAGCTCATTGAGTATCTGGTCGGAGAAGAGTAGAAAAAAACCCTTGTGCGGAAACAAGAGGCTCCTCAATCCCGGAGAATATTTAATCCATTTATTCTCCTTCTTTTTCGTCTTCTGTACCGCTTACGATATAGCAAATACCCACTGATGACAACCATAACTCCGGTAAGTCCCACCAAAGGCACAATGAGAATATAAAAATCGCCCAGTAAAGTCTGAAAAAACCGACCTGTATGTATTTCCAGCGAGAGGTTCCAAAGTGACATGCGGGTTTGTTTCACCACACTTTCCGGAGCATCAGGAAATGATTTGTTATGATACAAGGGCAGCACACCCTGGTCGTAATCCACCATATAACGGTGGCCGGAGGGGTCATTTATCATTCCGGTTACTTTAAACATACCCACAGGTCGGCCGGAAGGAGCTCCCCGGTAAATCTCTCCCTTTGGAAAATCAATAATTTGAGGACTAGCCGGATGCCAAAGAAATAATCCGCTGAAAGAGCCAATCAGCCACGCACCTTCGCCATAGCGTTCAAACACTGTAATACCCATCACACTGACCGGCGGCTGAATTTCACATTTCTGAGGCTCCAGGCTTCCCTTATTCAGAGTAAACATTCCATCCGAGGTTGAGAGAAAAAACAGCTCCCTTTCATGGTCGTAGCGAATATCGCGCAACTTATCGTACCAGGGATTGGGCTGGTCGAGATGAGAATATTTGATGGGCGAAACTTTGGAATAACCAATCAGAATCAAGAAGGGAGGGCGCAAAAATATTCCGGTAAAAAAGAGAAAAGCCAGAGACAACCAGAACCAGGCCCCTGTTTTATTATGCCATTTTAACGACCAGCGACTGGAATTCACCAATTTCTCTATAGATTTTCTTTTCCGTTTCCGTTTTTTTATCCAATCAGGAAAAAAGAAATAAAGAATCCCGGTCACCGATAAAAAAATCGTAATCAGTCCCAGAAAATCAACAAAGAATTGCCCAGGCAAACCAAAAACCTCTCCGGAATGCAGCTGCCAGACAGTTTCCAGCAAAGTTACTTCATTTCTGAAATTTTCGGGCTGGGCCAGTTCCACCTTCTGAAAAGAGGTATTTAGGCCCTGAGCCCGACCTTTAAACAAATAAGACCTGTTGAGCACATAAAGGGAATCACCCACCGTTTCAATTGCCACGAACCGTTTAATCCGGACATCCAGTGGAAACTTTCTCCACTCCTTAACAGAGTCCTCATAACCAAATAATCCAAATTGGGTGGCGGCATAAAGATTCCCGACATTATCACGATGCAGGTCAAAAACTTTTCGATTATCGGCACCAATGGGAAATCCGGCATTAATTGACCGATACTGCGAAAAAGCAGAATCGGTTGCCCAAACACCGATGTTTCCAAATATCAGAATGCTATCCGGAGATATAATCAGATTTCCTTTCAGAGAACTGTTGCCCCATTGCTGATAAGAATATACATCAGGCAGGGTTGTTCTGGACAAATCCTGGGAAGAAAAAAACTCCCGGTGATTCAGGAAAATACCGGTCAAGCCGTAATAAAGAAGTACAAACGAAAGAATAAGCCCCGGCCAGCGGTGGAGCTTTTTAAAAATTTTTCCTTTTGCCATAAATAAATTAATTACACAGAGGTGCACAAGGAAACACAGAGTTCCACCCTCCTCTGCCCCTCGCTTCGGATGGAGGGACATTTTCCGGTCGTCTCTGACGACAAATAAACCCGTAAGACACAAGAAGTAACAGCCCCTCTGGTGCAAGAAGAAAGGGAGACCAGCACGCTATTGTAATTCCAGTTCACTATTCAGCACGGCCTCTCCATCACGGATTTTAGCAGCCAGGGATCTAACGGTCTCATTCTTCACAATCTCTTCGAAGCCGTTACGCACTACCTTGTACTGGTGATGCAACGGACAAGGATTCCCGTCGCTGCAATTTTTCATTCCGAACCCACATCGATGAAAAATCCCCTCGCCTTCAATTACTTTCACAATCTGAAAAAGCGTTACATCAATGTCATCATCGGAAAAAAAGAAACCGCCCCCCCGGCCTTTGGCCGAATGCAACAACCTGTTTTTTGTAAGGGCCTGAAGAATTTTAGCGGTAAAAGCCACAGGAGCCTCAATATGATTGGCCACATCAGCCACACCGGGTCGCTTTTGCTCCCAGTTCTGCAGTTGAACCGACACCATGGCTCTTATACCATATTCCGAACTTTTTGATAACATTTATCTGAATCTTTGGGTTTGAAGTAATGCAAAGATATGAAAATTTGGCAGAGAGCTTGTAGCAAGGGGCACAGAGCATGGGCCATATAACGGGAAATTAAAAGAATATTCAAGTAATTCATTTAGCTAAGTTGCTGAAATATCTTCGTAGCACCTTACTTGCTTTTACTCCATGCTCTCTGTTCCATGCACAATGCTCTTTTCTCTAAACTCCCAGCTCTTCTTCCAACTTAATGGCTCCCGGGAACAGAATGTTATTTTCCAGATGAATATGACGATGCAGATCCTCCTCAAATTCCTGGAGAGTTCGCATGGTTACTTCGTAAGTATTACAGCCGTCATCGGGAGTTTGATAACCATTAGTGATTTCAGAAATCGTATTGAAACGTTCGCCCTCGGCATCATGTTCAGCAAGCATTACCTGAATAGGAGAATCTACTCCTCCCAATTGACTCAGATCTACCTTTTCTCCTTTTTTTGCTTTAACGAGTTTCCGAACTTGCGGAAACAGCACCAACTCTTCCTTCATCAAGTGTGCGCTCAGATTTCCGGCGCTCTCCTCAAACATTCGGGCCACATCAAAAAGTTCCGGATGATTTTGTCCATGAGCATTACTCAATTTCTCCAGCTTGGCTTTCAAAAAAGGAATCTTTTCCTTCACATAAGAATGATGCCTCTTCACGATATAATCTGCCAGTTGGTCTAACTCCAGACTCTGAATAAACCGGGCATCAAAATCCTCCTCCTGCATCACTTCCTCCAGGCGGGGAATAAGTTCTGCCACATCAACCGATGCGTTCGCACAGGCTTCATCCAAGGAAATATTGCCTCCGCAGCAAAAATCAATTTTGTGTTTCTCCAACACCGGCGCGGCCTTGTAACTTTCTTTTACAATTTCGCCTACAATGGTATTCGCATCTATTTGCATAACATTTAGTTTTAATGATTGATGATGCAAATATAAGTATTCTGTATAAAAAGACCTATTTATCCTTTGTTTTTTTATTGAAAAAATCTCCTTACCCCTTAATTCCAATCCAGCACTTAAAACTCTCGTCTCAGACGACAATGCAGAAAAAACTAAAATATAAGTAGTCCCATTTGGCAATACTCCATTAATGTCTTATAATCCCCGAACCTAAACGAGCCAGAACCAAATAAATCTATAGAGAATCTGTCGCAGTTCCCCAGCTTTTTTCTTTTTTTATCACATTATTTCTACCGTTCTGCCGCCGCTCCGCGGCTATTAATTCCTAAGTATGTTGTTAACAAAACCTAAAGCCGCAGAGCGATGAAAGAACGGTAACTCAATTATCACAGAGCCATCCAAACTATGGAACGCCCAATATGAAAAGCCTTCAGGAGGAACGATGAAATATTTTGCAAAAAACGAATATTAAGAGTAAGACACTAATAACAAGAAACCTGAAAACGAGAATTGATAAATACAAACCTTTTACAATAAAACCTTTGCGTCATGGAAACTCTGCTTTTATTGAACGGATTACTATTCTCGACCTTGTCGAAGAGGAGAGGCCAAAAAGGGGCTGAACAAAAGTACTGAAAGCCACAAAGGTTTATTTATTCATGACCAATGATAGAGAGACATAAGCACAATGATCGAAGTTCATTCCGAGAAGTAGAAAACAATCAGGATTAAATAGGAATATTTATTCATAGTTATGTGATTAATGACTAAGAAATCCTGAGGAAACGAGAGTTCCCCCCCTCGTGCGGAAACGTGGGGAGAGATATTTGAAAACAAAGGGGAGAAAAGAAGCCCTCATCTGCTACATCTTCAATTTATGCAGAAGATTTGTCTTCAACTCCACATCATCAGTAATTGCCTGAACGGAGATGGTTGCTCCAGAAATGGCATCAATATTTTTGTTCACCTGCAAAGGCTCCGAACCATCGTGACCGGAAAACTGCTTTAACCAGCCTCTTGCTGTTATTTCATAACCATGAGTAGCCTGATAATTAAAAACTTTAACGACCTGAACTGTTTTACCCTCATCAAAAAGAATAAAATAGTCAAAGTATTCTCCGTTACCGGGGTCTGATTTTTCACCCGAGATTGAGCAGCCACCAGCGCGACAACTGTTCACCCTTCCGGTATAAATATATTTGTACTTCCCTGCATTCGCAGTAACCTCAAAGAATTTTCCCAGAGTTCGGTGCTTTTGCAGGAGCGAATCAGCAACCTTCAATTCTGATATCTGAGAAAAATCAGAAACTCCTTCTTTTGACAGGGCCTTTTCTAATGTCCTGTTTTGGTATTCTATTTCTCCCTGACCCCAAACAAGAACAGTAAAAAAACTAACCGCTAAAAAAACAATCCCTTTCATCATCGCATCCCGGTTTTGAATTATTAAAACATTACTCCGATTCCCGCATTGAAAGTTTTGTTGAATTTATCTTCATTTCCTGATTTAACAAACTGCATATCGGCTTTCACCACAGCACCGGGAGCCAACTTCAAAGAAAGACCGGTGGTTATGATATTCTTTTCATAGGTAGGGTTTTTACTAATATTATCCTCAACATCGGAGTGAGTATTAAGAAATGAATAGCGCACAAAAGGCATCAATTGCTTCCCGGTATTCGATGATCTTAACACGTCGTAAGCAGCTTCAACATAATACCCGGTCATGGCGCTGCCCAAATCATTCAACACCCCGTCTTCGGATGCCGTAAATTCATTATACTGCTCAGTATTAGACAACCCTGAATAATAGAACTGTCCCCGCAACTGAAATCCTTGCCATGTGTAACGTGCATCCAATCCAACCATGGACACCCCAACCACCGACGAATCGGCCAGAGCCAACCCTGTATCATCGCTTTTATCGGTTCCGTCATATAAAGTACTTTGAGTTTTTCCAAAATACCCCGACAAACCAACGTTCAGTCCCCTGATACCATAATATTCAACTTTACCGGTGAAATTGGGTGAACTGATGAAAGATTCAGCCCCCTTCTGGCGACCTTTACGCAATCCGTTTTTGCCTCCCAGGTTTGCTGCCCCGTCGTAACCATTAAACCCATTCATGATATATACCTGATATTTAAGGGATGCCGGAATAAAATTCCCCGTTACTCCGAAACCAATTTCACGCCAGGTTGTGGGTGCAATGTATTTGTCAATCAAGGGTCGCTCCACACCATTAAATGTAGTGGGCTCATGATATTCATTAATAACCCCCATGGGTACAAGCATCAGCCCGCCCCTTAAACTAACACTTCGACTTAATTGGTGCTGCAAAAAGGCCTGCTCCACATAAACCTCCTTAACATGCTCAAATTCAAGCTCGGTTATAAATTGAGTTTTATCACTGAAATTGTACCCCAAAAGCATAACCACTCTGTGAACATCCATTTTCCCGATGTTCTTCACATCTGCATCTAATGGTTGGTTGTAATGCACTTCACCATATCCTCCAACCATCAGTTTATTGTTGCTTGACAGCATATTATCTGCTGCATTGGTGTACACATTGGTTTTTTTTCGCCTGTTTGTGCATAAGCTGAAACAGTCATCATCAACACCATTGAAAATAGAACCCCTTTCATCATTATCAGTTTCGTTTAATTAAACTCATTTAAAATAATGATGCAAAACTACAATGAAGGTTGGATTCCTAAAATCCCTAATTGTTGGGATTTTTTGATGCCTTTAGGACCATGAATATTTAATGACTAATGAAAAGACCCTTTGTTTCTAATGTTGGTAAGTCTACAATAAAGCTTACCAGTAGCTTGATTCTCTTCTGGATTAAAAACTAATACCATCAATTATTATTATTTTTGAGACAAATACTCTTCTAGTCAAAATTTATAAAATCAGCACTTAAACAAATAGCTACCCTTCTCTTCTTAACTCTATCCATGTTAACCGGAAAAACACTTTTACCGTTTCTGCTTCTATATATACCATAATACTGTTCTGGTTTTCTTCCCATTGTAGCAATTGTCGTTTTTTTTATGTAGTAATAATCGAATATCCTGGCATAATGATATGGACTAATGTCATTGTTTTTTAGTGCATCCTCCAAAAAAGGAAGTAGAAATTCAATTTGGTCAGTGGTGAAATGAAGTAAAGAGTGTACAAAACCATCTGATATATCTCTATGGTTAATGTTTTGATCACGTCCTGTAACTGAAATACCAGGCCATTTATTAAGTTGCTTTACGATAATCCTTATTTTCTCGAAGTTATTATTGTTTATTTGTTCCCGCTTTTTGTTGCTCACCAAAAAGAACTGTGAATATTTATCATCCCTTTGTATCTGGTCCAAAGTTTCTTTTAAAACCACATTTTGATTATTATTGGTATTTATCTTTTGCTTAAGAAATGTTTTAATTTTTCTTTTACTTATACACGAAGGTCTGATTTTGATAATATCAACCCTCGACACCCCATTATTAATTAGCTGGCTTGCTACATTACAAAAGTTTTTTTCATCACATCTATAAGCAAACACTTTTAAAAGAAAATACAAATCCGTTGAGAGGGGGGTGACACTTTCAGCCAATGCCACTTGAATTAATGAATCAATAATAAATATACTATCAGGTGAAGTAAAATATATTTCCTTCGCTTTAGTAAAACATTCATGGTAAGTAGATTTAATTTGTTGATCAGAAAAATCATTTTGACAGATTAATTTGTTAGAAATTAAAATAAGTGACAGGAATAGAATTCCTATCACTTTTAAGTGTTTAAGATAATACATATCCATTATTTAAATTCTTTCATCACAATTCGCTTTATATGGCCATGTCTGTCGTCAATTACTTTAAAAGTGACGCAATTTCCGTTTCCATCATCAACAGAAATTACCGTTTTTGATCTGGCACCTGCTTCTTTTGAATTACTCTACAAAACTTCCTCTTGGAAGAATTAAAACCATAGCAAATTCGTCAGAACTTCCTGTTCCTTTAAGTCATATTAACGGAGCAAGTCCTTCATGCGTTTCTTTGTTATCAATAAAATTCATTTTTATAGTCTTTTGATTTTTATAATATCCTCCTTTAACCTTTTCTTAACGCTCTCATCCCCCCTCTACCTAATTGTAAACGCTCATTTTCAGTCAAGTCTCTAATTCGGTATGAACCCAAAACTTAACAATAACGGGTGATCCAATTAATTCTTAAATTGATCGAAAACCACCTACCTCTATCGATCCTCAGAAAAAGACTTAAGTTTTTTCTTCATTCAGTAAAACAGAGAGAAACATTGACCTGCAATACTTTCAAAAAAAACGGATACAGGCAGGAATAAACAAAACAATCTTATCCTAACAATTAAACTATAAAATCATTCCATATTCTCTTTTAAAATAGCTTTCAACGGATAAACCAGTCTTTCCGCCAAACTTATATCCTCAGTAATTATTTCTGCAACTCCCTGCATATTCTGCTTAAATGGCAGCTGCTTACCATAATTAGTCACTAATGTATCAGGTAACAAGACAGTCCCGACATAAGCAGAATCTGGGACTTCCGATAAGCCTTCCAAATTCGTTACCACCAACCCAAATTCATGGGAAGGAAAATCAACAAACTTCAGGTTTACCTCCTGACCCTGATGAACTTTTCCGGCACTGCGAACAGGAATACTTAATTTGCCTATTAGTTTGGTAGCTTTTTGAGGTAAAACAGCCATCACCATTTGGCCTGATTCCACATTTTGGTTTTCTTCCCAGACACCAGACAAAGCAACAACCCCATTGATAGGAGAAACCAAGCAGAACCGGTTTTCCCATTCAGAAAGTGATGCCTTTAGATGGTTAAAAGCAATTTTTATTGCGGACAGGTGCTCATCAATGCTTTGTTGTTCTGAAAGATTAATATCCAGTAATTCCTGATCCAATTCAGAAAGATTCAACTCTACTGAAGACAAATTCAAACGTGTATCTATCAACTCTCTCTCCTGAGAAATAAAACCTTTCCTAGCGTTTTCATAATCCGCTTCAGCAATCACATTTGATGCAAAAAGCAGGGAGTCTCTGGTCAAGACTTTACGGTCAATTTCAAATGCTTTTTGGGCGGAATTGATCTGTTGAATAAGAAGACTCCTTCTTCTCCTTAATCGACGCATCCGCTCCTTCACAGCCTTTCTTTTCTCCTGAAAATAGTCAATTCTCTTTAATGTCTGATATTCTGAAACATACTTCACCACCTCCGAAAAAGGCGATTGAAGTTCACCAAGCTGAGATTCTTTCGATATAATCTCCCATTTTTGCTCCTGTTCTTTTTCAAGAATAGAATCCACCCCCAGACTAATGAAACCTCTTAAAAGTTTATATCCCTCGCTACTCACAGGACTCTCAACAATAGCCAACAATTCACCCGATTTAACAGAATCGCCATCTGCAACGAACAGATTTTGCATTTTCCCTGAACTCTTGGACAAAAGAAAGGCAGGTGGATTGGAGGTTTGCAGATAAAAGCTTCCGTTGATAACTTCTGGGTATCTGAAAACAAAAGAAAAAACAACAAGAGCGGAAATAATAACTGCAATTATTACAATTCCGTACCGAATTAAACGATTGGGTATTTGCCCCATTATTTCTCTCACTTCATCGCTCTTCAGATCAATATGCTCTGTTTTATATTCAGTAATATTTTTATAGCTGTTCGGGCTCATTTAAAGATTAATTAAATTTTCTGGTCATAAAATTGCCTAAAAGAATATAAACTATTCTAAATCTGGTCAATTCCCCAATTCAAGCTGATTCTTCACCAGGTCAAAATATGCACCGGAAGCTCCAACTAAATCTTTGTGAGTCCCGGTTTCAATAATACACCCGTTTTCCATCACAATAATACTATCTGCATTTTTCACTGTGCTAAGACGATGAGCCACCACCACAACGGTGCGACCTTTAAAGAAAAGATCAAGGTTTTCCATTATCACTCGCTCATTGTTGGCATCCAGGGAATTAGTCGCCTCATCCAGAAAAATATACTCCGGATCTTTGTAAACGGCACGGGCAATCAGGATTCTTTGTCGTTGTCCCTGGCTCAACCCAACACCTTCCTGCCCGATCCTGGTGTTGTACCCCAAAGGAAGACCTACTATAAAATCCTGAATATTGGCAATTCTAACAGCATAAAGCAACCTCTTCTTGTCTATATCATCATCCCCTACAGCTATATTCCGGGCAATGGTATCCGAGAAAATAAAGCCATCCTGCATCACGACCCCGCACTTGCTTCTCCACCATCCCTGATGAAAGTTCCCAAGATTGCTTTCACCTATCTTTATTTCTCCATCCACAGGGTTATAGAAACCCAATAACAATTTTATGAGTGTTGTTTTACCGCTTCCGCTGGTTCCTACAATGGCGGTTATCTTCTTTTCCGGAATATGTAAATTCACCTTATTAAGCACTTTTGGAGAGTGCGGTCCCTCATATTGGAAAGTCACATTTTGCAGATGGAGATCAAGCCGCCCGGCTATCTCAGTCAACCGGTTATCTCTTGCTTCCTCCTCATTAGGCTTAGAGTGTATTTCGTTCAACCGTTCCAGACTAATCTTAGCATCCTGAGCCAGGTGGACAAAATTGATCATTTGATCTATGGGGCTATTGAGCTGCCCAATGATGTACTGGACAGCCACCAACATCCCAAGAGTCATATTCCCCTTAACTACTGCAGTCGCTGCAAGTATCGTAATGATGATATTTTTCGTTTCATTAAAAAACAGTCCCCCTAATTGTTGGTACTGGCTTAACGAAAGACTTTGAACACTCACCCTGAACAATTTTGCCTGAATGCGCTCCCATTCCCATCGTTTTTTTTTCTCACAATTATTGAGCTTAATCTCCTGCATGCCTGAAATCATCTGAATGAGGTTGCTCTGTTCAGAAGACATTTGAGCAAATCGTTTATAATCAATGTCCCGCCTTTTTTTCATAAACAACCACACCCACATAAAATAAAGAAGGCTCCCAATCAAAAAGACCACAAATATCTTCATGCTATACCAGGCCAGAACTGCTCCAAACAAAACCAGATTGATCATTGAGAAAAGTACATTTAAAGTCTGTCCGGTCAAAAAATCTTCAATTCGCGAGTGATCTTCAATTCGCTGGATGATGTCGCCTGTCATCTTGGTATCAAAAAAACGGACGGGCAGCGTCATCAGCTTGGAAAGAAAATCACTTATCAGAGAAATATTAATCCTGGCACTCACATGTAGCAAAATCCAGGAACGTATAAACTCCACACTCATCCTACTAACAAACAACACCAATTGGGCGATCAACACCAAGTGAATAAAATTGAGATTCCGGGTATTAACGCCAATATCAACAACCGCCTGGGTAAGAAAGGGAAATACCAATTGAAGTAAACTCCCCACCAAGAGACCCAAAGCCAACTGAACGATAAACTTCTTATGGGGACGCAAATATTTAAAAAGGAAGGAAAACCCGGATTTATCGGGTGGTTCTTCTTCCATATTGTAAAACTCAGGAGTAGGCTCTAACAAAAGACAAATTCCAACAGATTCTCCATTTTTCACGGTGGAAGCCCAGCTTTTAAGAAATTCGTCCCGGGTATAAGTGACCTTGCCATGAGCAGGATCCGCCACCCAAACCTTGTTCTTCTCAATTTTGTAAACAACAACAAAATGCTCCTGATTCCAGTGGGCAATAAATGGAACCGGGGACTCTTTTTCAAGTTGCGCAAAGCTAATCTTCACCCCCATTGATCGAAAACCAATGCTTTCAGCTGCTTCACTGATCCCAAGAAGAGAGACTCCTTCGCGGGTAAGAAAGCTTCGATTTCTTAATCTCTCTATAGAATAAAACCGGCCATGAAATTTTGAAATCATTTGCAGGCACACCGGACCGCAATCCATTATGTCCGGTTGATTATAAAATGGAAAAGAATCAATCATTAACTTTCTTAAGACTATTACAACAATTCCAGATAATCCTCTATCCTTCCCTTAAAAGGTGTACAACAATCGTTGTTCTTGCCTTCATATTTATTTTCCATTCTTCGTTTGGGACAACCACCATGGCAAATGGGCAAATACGAACAGGATTGGCACTCCTCTTCCTGATAATGATCAATTCCGACAGAATACTTTGCCTGCAGCTCATGATTTGAAAAAACAGGGTCATCATGAATATTACCAACAACTAATGACGTTTCGCCTAAGTCTTCAAAGCACTTGTAAATTTCCCCTCTCCAACCAATGATCATGTTATTAGGATTTCGAACCAAACATTCAACATTAATATCATCAGGATAGATCTTCTCAAGACACACATTTCTCTCTTTTAATGCAGAAATACAGAAATCAGTAGATTCATTTCGGCCAAAACAATTACATTTTGAAGGGTTTGAATCCTCAAGATGAATCCATCCAGGATAGACAACCAAGTTTTTTGATGGATACCGCTCATTTAACCATTCAAAAACTTCCCAGAATTTCACCTGATTAGATTTATCAATATTTACCCGAACAGCCACAAAGAAAGAGTCACAAAACTTTCCAGAAAATAAACCGTCAAGGTTCTCAACGATTTTATCAAAAGTCCCATTCCCATTAAGCAATGGACGTCGTTTGTCATGATCGACTCTTAAACCATCTAAAGTGACCTGAATCGTATCAACTCCAATCTCTGACAAAACTTCTATTCGTTTTGAATCCAACAAATAACCATTGGTTACAATCTCATTTTCGAGAACATTTAATCCTAACCCTTTTATCTTCAATCCTAAAGAAAGCAATCTCTTAGTCTCCAATAAGGGTTCTCCTCCATACCAGGTTAAATTGAGCGTATCCATCGCGTCTTGCTCCATTCTTTTTTTCAGAAACTGAACGATAGCATCTTCTGTTTCATCACTCATTCTTCCCGGGTTTCGCCACTTCTCATAGCAATAGCCACAATTAAAATTACAATTGTGAGTAGGAGCGATGGTTAAAACCATGTGTTTTTTATCAAAAATTCGGCTTAGACTCTGATGACGAAGTTGCTCCACGAGTAAATCATCATCAAAAACAAAAACATAATTCTTTTCAAAAAATCGAACCTCTTCCTCAGTAAAAAAACTATCTTCAATAAGTCCACTCTTTTCAACTTCTTGAAGTTGGGCAAAAAGTGTTTCATCCAACTTTAACAACCCATTGGTATACGAATTGTATAATAATTTTCCCTGCTTGGCTGAATCCACCAAAAAGTTAAACCTTGACCATTTATATTTACTCATTTGACGTAAGAACTTCAGTGTTTTTATTTTTTAAATACTCCAGTAGCTTCTCCAAAACCGGATCTCCTCCTTTCATATATTCCCTGGCAATATAAGGGATTGGGATGTCCGGCCGGACAATGCCGTCTTTAGCTTTGGTATATTCATCGTATTGGATAGTAGAAAAAGCAAACGGATTATCAAGAAATTCTCCTGACGCAACCTCTCCATATTTCAATGCATTAAAGGCCAATGGTTCTCCCACTAAAGTGGCTATTTCATTATATTGGCAAATATTAGCAAAACTGGCAGCAATAGATCCAGTGCTGCGACTAATCAAAACATATACCTTGAGATTGGGAACGAACAAGGATGAATCAAGTGCAAATGAGTGAAAAACATTTTCGGAAGGTAAACTCAACACTTGTCCATACTGTGATTCATCAAATCCATAATCCTTCGTAATTTTTGACACCCTCGCTTTGGCATCTTCCAAATAGTGAAGGCTGTCCTTATCCGAGAAAAAAGAGAAAAACAAATTTAAATCATTCCCCGAACCTCCAGGATTCTCTCTTAAATCGATAATTAAATCAGAATAACCAGATTGACTCATTTCTTCGGTGAGTTTTCTGAATTTCTTTAAAATGTATCCGTTATTTTCAAATTCACGGATTTTAAAATAACCTAAAGAATAATCCGGCATTATCTTCCCTTCGCAAAAGCGACCTTCTTTAACTAAATAATTTGGATAACGCATTCCATTGATTGTCACAGACTTTTCTTCATTATTTCGAATAAAATCAATTTTGTATTCCGGATATATCTGGTAATTCATATACCAAACTAAGTTGCCTACATCCACATACCGGTCACGGTAATAATAGCGCAGGTATTCTTTTACCGGGATATCATTAATAGATTTTATCAAGTCACCTCTTTTCAATCCCTCATCATAAAAAGAATTAACCAATAAGGAGTCGTTGATACAAAGTCCCCGAAATGGAGGCACCATAATTGAGGCTGTTTTATATTTAAGTTCAGGAAATTTTCTAAAAACAGGAATAATTCTAAAATGAGGATCTTCATTATTAATAAAATCCATCAATTTGCGCGCCTGAAAAACTATTTCAGCATCGTTCAATTTATGCGAGGGAATAGATTCTCCTATTGTTTCAATTAGTTCATCAATCTCTCTGTTTCCTAAGCTATCAAAAGAATAGGGGTGATATTTTTGAATTCGGTTTATGAACAGTTCAATCCTTTCCCTCGTTAACACCGTATCTTGTTTCTCCACATAGGAAATATACTGTTCTCGCACAAACAAATTTGGACTACAGCTCAGAAAAAGAAAACAAAAAACAACTTCAAAAAGAAAAGTCTTCATATATCGTATTATTAAGGTAAAGGGAGAGCAAAAAAGTAAACTCTCCCCTTCAAGTATTTAACCAGAAATAGTTTCCCCTGATGGTTCTGTCCCCACTGCAATTCTGATTTTTCTAGCTCTTTTTTTGCAAGAAAGACAAATTCCTTTTCCAGTCATCCCACCTTGGATAACTTGAAGTTGTTGAGGAGTCATTCTTTCAAACTTAGACTCATTTAAAACACTAATTCTATTCATTTTTCTGTGATTTAAAATTTCCGCCTACTCTTCCCCTTTTCGGCATCCGGGGCATTCACTTTCCGGCCGGGATAACTTAAATGCAGGGTAAAAATATGGCTGTCCACTCCTAAATTTTTGGAGTGGTGTAATTTTTAGAAATTCTAAATAAAAAGGAATGTTTTTTCTTTTCCGGAGGATGACGAAATTCGCCACATGAAATACCTCCCCGGGCCTGATGGAGCTTTTCCCGGTCAATCACTTCAAAACCACACACAAAATGCATGGGTTCCTCATACTCATAGGTACAACCGTAATGGTTGAAATGAATCTCTGCACCAAGCTCTTTGGCGGTCTGAAGTAATAAGAAAAGGGAACTTTGTGAAATCTGAAGCTTTTCAGCTAATTCTCCGGCATTACCGGTACAGCGCATCCGGATAAGTCGATCCAGCTGCTGAAGACGGGTTAGTTGTTTGGTAAAACTCATTCAATTGGGGTTTTGGGTAATAATCTATCAGGGATCGCTAACATATCCCTTTTAAAATATCGAACGCAAAATACAAAAAAATAAAAAATTTTACCTCCTGCCCGTCGTTTCTCACGACAAAACTGTAGACACGAGAGGTTTAAAGCCCCTCGTGCCGAAACAACTGAAAGAATTGAGAAAAATTACCTCTTCATTATTTTAAAAACATTTTTATTTAATTTTGTTGAAACTTCAAGAATATAAAGCCCATCAAGCTCCTTCTCTAAATCGAAACTTATTTTAGTAGCCTTTACATAATTTTTTTCTACTATTACTTTTCCTATTATATTTCTAACTGTAAGCGTAATATCTGAATGCTCCCTTCCTAAATCAATCTCAAAAATTCCATTTGTTGGGTTTGGAGATATTGATATTCCATAATCAGATGTATTTTCATGAATTGCTGTTGGAACAACAGAGATACAATCAGAAGTACCAACACATCCATTATCAACAACCTCAACAGCATAACTACCACTAACAGCAGGAGTAAAGGTTTGATTTGTTTCCGCTGGGATAATTGCATAAGAATTATTGCAATCTAACCATTGATACTCCGCCCCATTGACATTTGCTGTTAAGGTTGCCCCGGATTGTGTGACTGAGGCATCTACGCTGGTAACATCTACAGTGGTTACAATAACACTGTCACAGGATGACGTCTCTGTAAGTAAATTGCTGGTATAAATAACCTGGGAAACAATATTATTCTGAGTAGTCCCGTCGGGGAAAGTATAACTATCACCGAAACATACAAAATCATTCTCGGTTAAGTTATATGTTGGCGAGATTGTAACATTTGAGTCACCACTTGTTGCAGATCCACAATCCCCCGTCACAACACAATAGTAGACGCCTGAATTTGATGGACTCGTTGAAATTGCCAGGGATGATGCATTAGCGCCACTTATAGCACCATTTGTGTTGTACCATTGGTAGCTGAGAATCCCGGAACCAGAAGCAGATACCGAAATTGAGATCTCCGGACCTCCTTCGCAAGACGACAACAACGGAATTGGCTGAGTTGTAATTGTAGTTGGATTTAAAAATGAGATGGATGCTGTTCCACAGCTCCCGGGAGTTATACAACCACCTTCCCCTCTGACATAGTATGTTGTCGGCGTTGTTGGAGCAACATCAAAGCTACTTGTCGCAGTAGTTCCAATTAAGGTGCCTCCACATGAACCTGTATAAACATACCAACTGGTAGCATCATTTAGGTTACCGGAAATATTAAGGCTCGCATAACTTCCCGAACAGATTGGGTTTGGAGATGTGGTCACAGTTGGCACATCCGGTTCTATACAAGGCGGTAGTACAGTAAATGTTACCGGAAAGGGGGTTTGAGAAAAAGCAATTGTATTATCAAAACTCCAGTTACTAACATCATTTATTGCTGCATTGAGTGTTGCTGCATTACCGAAAGTGATAGCGCCATTGTAAATAAAATTATCATTTTCCACACCTGAATTGTGAACCCAAATTGCATTAACTCCATTCGTAAGCTGAGGCGGAAGTTGAGTTGTTCCAGTTGAGTTAGCCATTCCATCCCAATCGCTTGTATTGCTTGAGGGTTCAACATTAAAATGAATGCCTGTAATAAACGTTGGCGAAGTTGATGTGCCTTGATAAATAAATACCTGATCTCCAAAAGATCCAATTGTTGTATTTCCTGTAAGAGATCCAACAGACGCAACGTCAGGGTCTAATGTAGTACCATCGTTAGCAGCTGTTGTAATATGAATAATACTGCCCGAAGCCATATTACTTGTTGCAGTCCAAATAAGCGTTTCGTCTCCACTTGTAACATAAAAACTGTTGGAAGTATTGCTCCAACCCTGATCGGTAATTTTAAGTACTGTATTGACCTCAATATCTTTTAGCAAAAGAAATGAAAAATCATCACTGCCATCGGCGTTTATACCAACAAATGCAATATCTCCTGCTGTTAGGGTTGTTTGAGAAAACAAACTGGTACCTGCGAATAACGCAAATACAACTAAGGTAAGTAAACGTTTATTCATCTTTTTGAATTAAAGGTTAAATATCTAAGAACACATTATATGAAAATCATGTTTGCCAACGCATCCGATAAAACCATAATAACTTAATTGCCATTGACATAACTTCCTGTTACACTCAATATATTTATCAGGTTTAATCAAAAGTATCATTTATTCCCAGATAATTTTTAATTATTTGTTAAGGGTTGAATATTATTTGTCAAACACCTATCTTTTTATCGTTAAGCCACTTACCGCAGAAGGTAAAAGGAAGCTTTTTTATTGTGGATGGCTTTTCATTTCCTCTGGCAACAAACGAAAAAATCCGAACAAGGAACTTGTACCTCCATTCCGATCAAGGGGCAGGATCCAAACCATATTCACAGTTAATTTCATAAATTGCACCCCAAATAAAATAAGCATGATGAGCACAGCCAACAACAGCCCTATAAAATATTACTCTGCCAGGATAACAACTTACAATGCCCAACTAAAAAAGCTTACCCGGTATTTCCGCTTTACCGCCCCGGCCCGCCTGTTGACTTTTGCCGGATTGATCATCTCAGCATTGTGGTATATAAAGTCAAGATTTGATGAAACATTTTTTTGGTTTTCACTGGGGTTTCTTGTTTTGTTTGTACTTGCCGTCATCTGGGATTTACGACTTGTACGCAAGCAACGGACACTTAAAGCCCGTCTGAAGGTTAACGAGGACGAATTAAAATACCTTCAGCATCAATACAGTGAATTCGATAATGGCAGCGACCTGGCGAAAACCGCCCCGGAACTATCCGGTGATTTCGACCTGTTTGGGGCCGGTTCTCTTTTTCAGTACCTGAATCGCTGCGTTACCGGCCCGGGACGTGCATTATTGGGAAATGATCTGTCAAAGGGAAAGAGAGCTCCGCAAGAGATTAGAAAAAACCAGGAAAGCATCAAAGAATTGTCTGAAAATCCGGAATTCATTGAAGCTTTTCGCGCCCTGGGGTTGCAAGCCAATATGGAAACCAACGAAATAAAGAAGCTGAAAGAGTGGTTGGACAGTCCTGCCCTCAACACCTCTTTCCTTAAATGGGCAGGAACAGTCTGGCCTTTTCTGATGACTGCCTGGATTGTAACCACTTCATTGGGCTTCATCAACCCGAATCTAATTTTTATTCCAATCATAGGGGCTTTTCTTTTGGTAGCCTGGAAAAATAAAACCACACAAAAATCGCACGACCTTTTGGGAAGAAGTGCCAAAACGCTGAAAAAATACGCTGCCTTAATCAGCTTGGTTGAAAACCATCAATTTTCTTCTAAATTACTCCTATCGCTTCAACAACAGCTGATCGGTGAAAAACGAGCCGCAAGCCGGGTGCTAAAAAAACTGTTTCGATTACTTGAATTATTCGACTACCGACTCAACCTCATTGCAGGTTCGCTGTTCAATCTTTTTTTTCTATTCGATTTTCACATGCTGACAGTGCTGGAACAGTGGAAGACTTCACATAAGAATGCTGTCCCCAAATGGTTTGATACTATTGCCCGGTTGGATGCTAAGACTTCTTTTGCCGTATTTACATTTAACCACCAGGGGATGGCAGTGTTCCCGGAAGTCCTTGAGGCGCCTTTTACCTATGAAGCCAAGGAACTGAAACACCCGCTATTGCCCGACAGTGAATGCGTAGGGAATGACATCTCCTTTTCAGGACAACCAAAAATTCTGATTATTACAGGAGCAAACATGGCCGGCAAAAGTACTTTTTTACGTACCCTCACCGTCAACCTTATTCTAGGAATGAGCGGAGCTCCGGTTTGTGCCCGCGAAATGCGTTTTTCGCCTTGCGATATCCGCTCAAGCATCAATATCCGCGACTCGCTGGCTCGTCACGAGTCGTACTTCTATGCCGAATTACAACGACTCCAGGGGATTGTTCAGCAGGTGAAAGAACAACCCAACACCTTCGTGGTATTGGACGAAATTTTGCGGGGCACCAACAGCCTCGACAAACACAATGGTTCTTACGGTCTGCTGGAAAAACTCATCGCCCTAAACGCCATTGTGGTCATTGCCACGCATGATTTGGGTATCGGAGAACTGGAAAAACAATATCCCGGGATCGCCCACAACTACTGCTTCGAAGTAGAACTGGAAGGCGACCATCTGGCTTTCGATTACAAACTAAAGCCTGGCGTCAGTCAGAAACTTAATGCTTCATTTCTGATGAGGAAAATGGGGCTGGGAATCAACAAATAGTGTCTATGTTACTTAACATTAGTGTTTTTAAAAAAGCCTAAACGCTGAGACGCAATGACGTAAAGATTTTATTACAAGAGAGTAAAAATTAAAATGCCTTAATTTGCAAGTAACAAATTAACAGGCATTTGTAATCCCCAGGCTTTGGGATTACATAGTATTAACTTTATAATCCAACCCTAAAAACCCATTTCACCAGATTCACTTCTCTATTCAGGAGGCCTTAATCCTCAAAAAGACAGGATTCATCCAACCGCACCCCTTTCTTATCATAAAGAAGTCTTCCATCTTTAAATTAGGGGTTTCCATTGATATGCTTTTACCGTAATTTTACTTCAATGTTTCACCATTGAAAGATTGAAGTAAACAATAATCGGAATTATCATGGGCCTGAAGAATTCTGTCTTGACTACTTATATATCTGGTTTTTTTCTTGTGTTCGGAACCTTAACTTCTGCACAAGATATTTCCATTGATCAACCTGGAGCCTCTTTCCCGGAAGAAGGAGGCGTAGCTACCATCACAGTACGGACAGACCTGATTGACCCGGTAAATAACATCACTGTAAATCTGGGTTTTTCGGGCAGTGCCACACTTGCCACAGATTATTCTGCAAGCCAAACCAGCATCCTCATTCCCGCCGGAATTGAATACGGAACTGCAACACTCACCGGTATCTCCGACGAAATATTTGAGGGTACTGAAACCATAACTGTAGAAATCACCTCTGTATCAGGAGGCACAGCATCCGTCGGTTCTCCCGCTTCCCTGGATCTGCAAATCACGGACAACGAAACAGCGCCCGAAGTTTCTATTTCAGCCAGCCCGACTTCTTTCGCTGAGAACAGCAGCACCACCATCACGCTTTCCATGACCCCGGCAACCACAGAAACGGTAACCGTTAATTTGGCGGTGACCGATGGAACCACAACCGAAGGCGATTACAATTTCTCCGATACACAGGTACAGTTTGAAGCCGGGGAAACTCAGCAACAATTTGTCATTTCCGGCAATGAAGATGGCATTTCGGAAGGAACGGAAACTTTTTCCATTGGAATCACCAATGTCACCGGAGGAAGTGCGACCATGGGAACACAGGACACTCAAAACCTGGAGATAACCGACAACGACGGAACCCCTGCTGCTTCCATTTCTGCATCCGCTGCTTCTTTCAGTGAAGCGGCAGGAGCATCTGTCATCACAGTTTCGCTCAGCCCGGCATCTTCGCAGCCGGTAACCGTTGATTTGGGCGTCACTGGCGGTACGGCCTCAACAGATGATTATCTTTTTCCGGATACCCAGGTTTCCTTTGCTGCAGGTGAAACTTCAAAACCTGTTACCATCACAGGCGATGACGACCTCATTTTTGAAGGCACAGAAACCCTGACAGTTGCAATTACCGGTGTTACAGGCGGAGGTGCATCCGTCGGTTCTCCCGCTTC
>NZ_JADQBH010000223.1:47268-55252 GCF_016278715.1 Marinilabilia sp.
CAGTTGCAATTACCGGTGTTACAGGCGGAGGTGCATCCGTCGGTTCTCCCGCTTCACTGAATCTGCAAATCACAGACAACGAAACAGTGCCCGAAGTTTCCATTTCAGCTGGGAACAATTCTTTTAGAGAAAACGAAAGTACTACTATAACCGCCTCTCTGAATCATGTTTCATCCGAAGATATAATCATCACCTTAGCGCTGAACGACCAGACTACCGAACCCGAAGACTATTCCATTTCGCAAAACCCGATTACAATATCAGCAGGCTCGTTTTCTGCTTCGACAACCATCATCGGAGAAGAAGATAACTTCTATGAAGGAGTTGAAACACTGGAAGTTTCCATCCATGAAACTTCCGGAGGCTCAGTAAGTACAGGTGACAATCTTCCTGTAGTTCTTACCATCAGCGACGTTCAAACTGCTCCCAGAGTTTCTTTAAGCATCTCCCCTGCAACCATAAGTGAAAACCAAACCTCCACGATCACTGCATCTTTGACAAACCCCACCTTTGAAGATGTAATAGTTACCTTGTCTACCTCATCAGGAGCAACCCAGAATGAAGATTTTTCGCTCAGCGCTTCTGTAATTGTAATTCCGGCTTTCTCCTCCTCTGCTTTCATTACCCTCACCGGCATAGATGACGACATTTATGAAGGAACTGAAACGTTCACCATCTCCATCCTGAGTGTTTCAGGAGGGGCAGCGTCTGAAAACGGAACTCAGCAACAAACGGTGGTACTTACCGACAATGATAACGCTCCTTTGGTCTGGCTCTCCGCATCACCGCTATCTATCGCCGAAAATGGCGCCTCCACGTTAACAGTTAACCTGAGCAATCCAACCACACAGAGTGTTCTGGTCAATCTGGAAGCTACTTCCACCACTGCCGATAATAATGACTATCTGCTGACAGCCACCTCCATCACCATCGCTGCAGGAGAAACTTCCGGAACCACAACGCTGGAAGCTATTTCTGACAACCTCTTTGAAAACAATGAAGAAATTACTGTGAGTATTACAGGTGTTGGCGGTGGTGGTGCTTCAGCAGATGGTATCCAGGAAGTAGTCATTACCATTGAGGATGCCCAGTCAATGCCCACAGTCTCTCTGGCCTTTTCAGGAACCCCATTTTCCGAAAACGGTGGAGTTGCCTCCTTAATTATTGAGTTAAATCATGCCTCTTACCAGCCTATAACAGTGGAACTTTCTTTTTCAGGAACAGCATCAACATCAGACTACACCGGCAGGCAGACTCAGGTGGAAATTCCTCCGGGCAGCCAAAGTCAAAGCATATCCATAACAGGTGTAGATGACAATGAAGCCGAAGGAGAAGAGACCATCGTGGTAACCATTGAATCGGTCACCAATGCAACCGAAGATGGAGAACAATCGGCAACTGCCTCCATTTCTGATGACGATGTTCCCGGAATCAAGATATCTCTCACCGATGCGAGCACTCAAACTTCCGAAAACGGCGGTCAGGATGCGTTTACCGTAGAATTAAACACCCGTCCTGCCTCCAACGTGGTTCTTAGGATAAGTGGACTGGATCAGTCAGAGGGCTCTCTCAGCACTGACCAACTTACTTTCACATCCGAAAACTGGGATGAAGTGCAAATCGTTTACGTTTATGGTGTAGATGACAATGAAGAGGACGGAGACATTACCTACACCCTGCTGCTTTCGCCAATTAGTCATCTTTCAGATGCAGCTTATCGCCGGCTAACAGCCCCGGTGGTGGTGACCAATATTGATGATGATGATGCTGGCTTTGAACTAACCATCACCAATACACATACACAAACCAATGAATCGGGAACCCGCGATATGTTTACGGTTGTTCTTCTCAGCAAGCCCACATCGAATGTTGTGTTAGAAATCACAGGAGTCGATAATTCCGAAGGAACCCTTAGCACATCTGAGCTGACATTTACACCTGACAACTGGAATACCTCACAATCGGTAACCATCACAGGAGTGGACGACAGTGAAGTAGATGGAAATATAAATTATTTCCTCACTATTTCTGTAATTAATGATCAATCGGATGCAACCTATCATGATCAACACCAAACATTACTGGTAACAAATATTGATGATGATGCAGCAGGAATTTTAGTTTCACTGCAGGGGGAAGCCATCCTTACAGAAGAAGCCGGAACCTCTGATGTTTTTGAGGTGTCACTCAGCAGCAGTCCTATTTCAAATGTGGAAATCGTTATTACCGGCCTTGATGATTCCGAAGCCACTATAGACAAAACACGGCTCATTTTCACCCCCGACAACTGGAGTCAACCCCAAATAGTTACGCTCACAGGAGTGGACGATTATCTGGTTGATGGTGACATCGACTTCACCATTACATTGACAGTGGACAACAATACTTCTGATCCGGACTATCACAATTTAAATGAACAGATTGCGGCAACCAACACCGACGACGATACATCGGGAATTCTCATCACACAGAGTGAGGAAATAACTCAGACTTCAGAAATTGGAGACGCCGACAGCTTTACTGTTCAACTTAACAGTCGGCCCCTTACCAACGTAACCATAAACATTTCAGGCCTTGACACTTCCGAAGGCGTCATCAGCAATAATCAATTAATTTTTTCGCCTGATATTTGGGATAGCCCTCAAACAGTTACCATCACAGGGGTAGACGACGATGAAGTAGATGGGAATATAGATTACACCCTGACCATTGCAGTGATTGACGAACATTCGGATCCCACTTATCATGGACAGAGTGTGGATCTGACGGTTACCAGTATAGATGATGATTCGTCTGGCATTGTGATTTCTATGTCAGGAAGTGAAATCTCTACTGATGAATCCGGAACCAGTGCCAATTTTGATGTTATGCTTAGCAGCCAGCCAACCTCCGATGTGGTCATTTCCATTTCCGGAATGGACGACACCGAAGGGGAATTGGACATTAGTCAACTTACCTTCACCAGGTCCAACTGGGGCCAACCTCAGACTGTTACTGTAACAGGAAAAGACGACTCTCTGGTGGACGGCGACATCAAATATACACTTACGCTGGCGGTAAATTCTGACATTTCGGATGATACCTACCGGGGCATCTCCACCTCTATTGATGTTGTAAACTCCGACAACGATGTGCAGGAGGAGAACCATCCTCCTGAGGCAGAAAATGATGTTTTTGAAATTGATAATGACGAACATCTTTCAGGAACCTCATTATTGGATAATGACAGTGACCCGGATGGTGACGTGCTGTCCATTGATACAACACCTCTCGAACCACCACAACACGGTCTATTGACAATTTTCACCGATGGAACCTTTGAATATGAGCCAAACACGGGATTTTCCGGAACTGACAACTTTGAATATCAGGTTTGCGATAACAGGATGCCCTCTCTCTGCGCATCGGGCATCGTAACCATAACGGTTAAACAACCCGGAATGGATCCTGTTGGTGATACCGATAATGATGGCATTCCTGATATGCAGGAAGGAGATGGAGATTGCGATGGTGACGGTTTGCCCGACTGGAGAGATTCGGATCCCTGTTTTGAGGAACTTCAAGTCACCAAAGGGTTTTCACCAAATGGAGATGGTTATAACGATGAATTCGACCTGCTCTGGTTAGGCGAATATGACAGGGTTGGTGTTGTGATTTTCAGTCGCTGGGGAGAGGTGGTTTATGAAAAGGACCCCTTCGACAGCCCCTGGGATGGGAAAGCCACCTCAGGCTTTAGCAAAGGGAAAGGACTTCCGGCAGGAACCTATTACTATATCATCACCATTTACGACATCAACAAGAAACTGAACGGATACTTTTACATCGCCAGATAATCAGAACAAAGTGAAGAAAAACTTAAAACACATAAGACACCGAAGAAATGGGGCTATTAAATAAGATATTTCATCAAAAATCGCACCTGTGGCTACTCATCATCCTGATGAGCCCCTTCACAGATGTATCCGCACAGCAGGAACCCCAATACACTCAATACATGTTCAATACCATGGGGGTAAACCCTGCTTATGCCGGGACACGGGAGGCACTCAATGTATCTCTGCTCTCCCGCCACCAATGGGCAGGATTGGACGGCGCTCCCCGCACTTACGATTTATCGGCACACACCCCTTTCAATAATTTCAATATGGGACTGGGATTCTCTATAGTCTCAGACAATTACGGCCCCGTCAACAATCTGTTTTTTAACGTTAATTATGCCTACCGGATTCAACTTTCCCGGACGACCACACTTTCGATGGGTATCAAAGGAGGATTGTTCAACTATCATGTCAACCTGAGCAGCCTCGAAACTGATGCCGCAGACCCTGCATTCGAGAAAGACCTTGAGCAGCGATTCAAACCCAATGCCGGAGTGGGCCTCTACCTCTATTCAAAAAAATTTTATGTGGGAATCTCGGCACCCCGTCTTATTGAAACCGACCTAAGTGGAAATCAGACTACTACAGGAAAAATTACAGAACTTCAACGTCACTACTATTTCATGGCAGGGCTGGTGATTGGCAATCAAAAATACTTCAAGTTCAAGCCATCACTGATTACCCGGGCAGTTGAAGGAGCCCCTTTTTCAGCCGAAATCACCGGTCAGTTTATTTTCAATCAAACACTGTGGACCGGAGTATCCTATCGATCCAATCAGGCCATTGCGATGCTCGCAGGCCTTCAAATTACGCGTCAGCTAATGATTGGTTATTCCTACGACTTTCCAATTTCAGATTTAAAACCGTTTGACTCAGGAACTCACGAAGTAATTATCAGCTACGACTTTAAAGGCTTCAGGAAAAATGGGCTGGTGTCACCACGTTATTTTTAAGTTAAAATTTTATTTGATGATGTCCGGAATCAAACACCATATTAGAAATTATTTCTCTTTTCAGGGGACAATAGTTTTCCTCCTATTCTTTGTTGTGCTCATCTTCTCTGCCGAAAGTCAAACCCGGAAGAGTAATCCTGCCGTCAAAGCCTCATCGGGTAAGTCCGAAAAAGCCATTCGTGCGTTCAACAACATGGCCTATCCCCGGGCCATAAGAATTTTTGAGACCCTGAATGAAAAAGGTAAACTAAACAACGCTGAGAAAAGTCTTTTAGGCATGGCCTGGTTCCGGATTGATGAGCCCGCCAAAGCAGCCGAAATTTTTGCATCCATAGGCGAAGACCGTCTCTCAGGCGAGTTCCTTTACACTTATGCCCGAGTGCTTCATTCCCTGGAGCATTATAAAGATGCCGATAGGGTAATGGCCCGATACCACTCCCAAAATCCGGACGACACCAGAGCTCACAAACAACTTAACAGCTATGAACGGGTTAAACAACTCAAACAAACAAACCGATACAAAATAAGACCTTTGAATTTAAACAGTTCTTTTGCTGACTTTTCTCCGCTTCTGCAAAACGGAATATTATTCTTCACTTCCAACAGAAGCATTCAATCACTCATCAAGAGACAAACCGCACAAAACAACAAACCTTACCTCAACGTTTTCATGGTTGTACCCCAGGGTGAATATTTTTCCACTCCGGAACCATACTTTTCCAACTTCCAAACCAGGTATCATGATGGACCTCTATGCTTTAACACCACCGGCACAGAAGTTTTCATTACACGCAACGCTTTTCAACAGAATGGCCCGGATAATTACACGCGCCTGAAGATTGTTTATTCCACGCGAAACAACCGGGGAGAGTGGAGCGACCCGGTGGACTTACCCTTCAATGTTACCGGTTCTTCAACCGGTCACCCCTGGCTGACAGCAGACAACAACCGCCTCTATTTTGTGTCCGACCGCCCTGGAGGTTCCGGTGGCAGCGACATCTGGTACATAAACAGAACATCCGGGGAATGGGGAATTCCCGTCAATGCCGGAGCCGAAATCAACACCGAAGGAAATGAAATGTTTCCCTTTGTTGCCTCCGACGGAAAACTCTACTTTGCTTCCGACGGACACCCGGGAATGGGAGGTCTGGACCTTTTTGTTTCCATCAGAAAAGGAGAAAAACAAATTGTGAAAAACATGGGATATCCAATCAATTCGGAGAAAGATGACTTCTCAATTTTTCTGAACCCCGACGGGAATACCGGCTTTTTTGCTTCTAACCGGCCCGGAGGTTTGGGAGATGATGATATTTACAGGTTTACGGTGCTCAATCCAATCACATTCGACGAGGATAGTCCCCAAAACGACCAGAAACAGAAACAAGAATCTTCTGACCTCTTTAAATTCAGAATTATTGATCAAAAAACAGAAGACCCTGTTTCGGGGGCTTTAGTGGGCATTCTGGACAGCCAGGGCCGCTACCTGGGAGAAGAAACTTCTGACGAAAACGGCTATTTCGTTCTCAATGACTCCACCAAAGGGAAAATCAACGTTATGACAGCGGTAGAGTACTATTACCCTTACGAGGATACCTTCACCCTTAACGACAAAAATGAAACCCATTATTTGATGTTAAGACCTCTGCCCACATATGGCATCTTCGGACAGTTAACAACAGCCAACAACGGCACCCCCTTGTCAGGTGTAACAATAACCATATCATCAGCATCGCAGGATACCAAAACATTCACATCCGATCAGGAAGGAAAATTCAGAATACGGCTGAATCCCTACTCCAGCTTCAGGATCGAATTCAGTAAAAAAGGTTACTCATCCATCCAAACCGAATACTCCACCATCAATAAAGAAAGAGGTTACATCAATCTAAACCAATCGATATCTCTGAAAATGAAGCCCGGTTTATAATTCGTTTTTTCTGACAAACCGAACAAAAGGGCAATGATTGTTTTTAAGTTTCAGAGTCTTTTGTATTTTTAGGGAAAACAGAAAAATCATGAAAGAACTACTTACAACAGATTTTTGGTCAAAATTATTGGAAAGTACTATTAACTGGACTATCACTGAGATACCGGGCCTCATTATTCTCATTATTGCGCTTACTATTATGTTGCGCGTAGTAAAATATTCCATCTCCCGTTTGAAAAAAATCCTCCTTCGACGAGCTACAAACGACAAAACAGTTGATGCAACTGAAGCCGAAAAAAGAATTCTCACACTTACAGGCATCATTTTGGCCACGGTTCGCGTTGTGTTGATGACGGTTTTCATCATCATGCTGTTAAGCAAGTTTTCTATTGACGTAGGCCCCCTGATTGCCAGTGCAGGTATTCTTGGACTTGCAATTGGGTTTGGCGCACAGGAACTGGTGCGTGACTACATTTCCGGATTCTTTATGCTTCTTGAAGACCAGATACGAACCGGAGATGTTGCCATCATTAACGGGACCGGAGGTCTGGTGGAAAAAATTGAACTACGCACCATCACTCTGCGAGATTTCAACGGAACAGTTCATATTTTCCAAAATGGAAAAATAAGTTCCCTCGCTAACATGACCAAAGAGTGGTCGGCCATGGTTTTCGACATTGGGGTAGCCTACAAGGAAGATGTAGATCAGGTTATGCAAATTATGAAAGAGGTGGGCGAAGACCTGCAAAACGATCCCGAGCTAGGCAGCAACATCATTGAACCCATCGAAATTTTCGGGCTGGATAAATTTGGAGACAGTGCATTGATTATCAAAGCCCGTCTCAAAACCAAACCCATTATGCAATGGACCACCGGGCGGGAATACCGACGAAGGCTAAAAATTGCTTTCGACAAACAGAATATCGAAATACCATTCCCACACACCACTGTTTATTGGGGTGAAGAGATTAACCCGCTTAAACTTTCGGTGGAACAACAGCAAGCCGAGAAAAAGATGCAGAACTAATGAAGATTCTAAATTAGGATTGTTTCAGTCACATACTTTTAAAACAACATTATTAAACTTAAAAAGGAGTTGTCCAAAAAGTATTAAGGACCAAAAAAATGTCATATTGAGCGTAGTCGAAACATCTGTCTTTCAAGTGAACAGATTCTTCGACAAGCTCAGAATGACATCAAAGTTGGACTTTTTGGACAGCCCCTTT
>NZ_JADQBH010000051.1 GCF_016278715.1 Marinilabilia sp.
TGGGGCATAGTAGCAACGCCCTGGAAAATAACAGCAACGCCTTGGGACATCACCAAAATACAATCAGAAACGGGCTGAAAGCCCAATTGATTTTAACCCAATGGCAGCGCCTTGGGGCATAGTGACAACGCCCTGGAAAATAATGGCAGCGCCTCGGGACATGACCACAACTCAATCAGTGGCGGGCTGAAAGCCCAGCTCACTATAACCCAACGGCAACGCCTTGGGACATGATCAAAATACAATCAGAAACGGGCTGAAAGCCCAACTCACCATAGCCCCGAGGCATAGTGGCAGCGCCCCGGGGCAAATACCGAAAGGATTTTTTAATTTTCTACCACCATCACAAACCCACCATTGGGTTTAATGGTTACCTTAAATGACTGATCTTCTTTGAGCACTAGTTTCTCCTGTAAAAAAGACAGAATCCCTTCTTCCCCATCAGTAATCATCAAGGCTTCCTGGGTTCCGGAAACGAAAGGAAGTTCCAGTTCCACCACTTTTTCAGTTTTCTCGCCATTGATGCCTCCCACATACCATTGATTACCATGACGACGGGCAATGACAGCCAGTTTTCCGGGATAACCGTCAATAAATCTGGTTTCGTCCCAATCCCCACCGGGAAAACCGGTCAGGAAATTCTTCACGTAATCGGGCACCGTTGCCATCCCATCAGGCGTTTCAGCAACATGCTGAATTCCCGAGGTAAAGACCACAGAAAGCGCCAGCTCAAAACCATTGGTGGTACGACGATCGATATTGGGAATTCCTCCGAGGTTTATGGGAGTAAAATCCATCGGGTCAAACACATTCCGGGTAAAGGGAGTCATCGCCATGTGTGAAGGCGCTTTGTCGGCTGTTTCCTGCCCGAAAGTAATGAACTCGTACCCTTTGATGGCCTCAACCGTCATGAGATTGGGATAAGTCCGTGCCCAGCCGCGTGGAAGGGTGGCGCCATGAAAGTTAAGCATGATGCCATACTCCGCGGCATCCCGCAGAATTTCATGATAATAAGCAATAACCGACTGCCCGTCACCGCCAAAAAAGTCAACCTTTATTCCTTTTATGCCGATTTCATGCATCCACTCAAATTCTTTAACCCGGCTTTCATGAGTCAGCATCTTATTTTTAGGTGTCTGATAAGCAGAGTTCCAGCTTCCGGCCGAATTGTACCACAGCAACAATCCAACTCCTTTACTTTGGGCATACTTCGAAAGTTCAGCTATTTTATCGCGACCAATCTGCTCATCCCACAAACCGTCCACCAGACAGTAAGACCATTCCATTTCTGCAGCAAAATCAATAAAGTCTTTCTGGGTTTCGTAGTTCACCGATTCATCCTTCAGAATCACCCAGCTCCACGAGGCCAGTCCGGGTTCAACAAACGAGAAATCCACATCGATAGCTGGCTCTGCCAGGTCGGTACCCAATGTAGATTCTGTGATAGTCGCTAAATCCCCAATGGTCAGGATTCGCCATGGAGTGGAAAGAGGCAAAAAGCCTTCAGGATTAACAGCTCCCTGAGGCATCACCTCCTCCGGCTGTGGAAATGTCACGCGGTAACTGTTTCCCTCATTTTCGAGATGCGTGCCGCAATAGTTTGCGTTGAGCGATGTCTCTGTAATAAGCAACCACACTCCATTGGTTCGGAAGAGAGCAGGGTAAACCCAGCCAAAACCTATTGAGGAATCGATCTCTGCAGGCACCTCCTGCAAATAATTCTCTTCGTAAGATGGGTTGGTTTCCGCGAAACCCGTTTTAGCTTTTGATACGGGCTGCAACCATCCTTTCGTATTTTGAAGCATTACAAAGGAGGTAATTTCCTTTTCAATTACGACCTTCTCATCAGCAGATCCAGGTAAATGATAACGAAAAGCCACGCCATCATCCGAAACCCTGAAAACAATCTCCATCAACTTCCCGTCAACATTGCTAACCTGAAAAACTGCTTCATTGGCAACATAAGTCACCTTTTTTTGCTTTCCATGCATCAGGACGTAGTCATCCTCCACCCGGAGAATATCCGAAACACCGATTATTTCAAGGTTCTGCGTAAAATCGGCATCACTGCTTTTAATCCCCAGGCGGGACGGTTGCAAAACCTGCTGTTGCCCGCTCTGAACCTCATAAAGCAGTTTTCCCTCTTCTGAAGTCCGGACCTGAACGGTAATATTCCCATCAGGACTGGTTACTTTCATGGGTTCTGCATCCTGACAGCCAGTAAAACCAATCGCCGGGAGAAACAGAATCGCTAAAATCGACAGATATTTTTTCATGCTTAATAATTTATTTATGAAGAGCGTATGAAGTTTTAAACCATGTAAGACAAATAAGTTGAAAAAAGTTAGAACTCCACCCCACCCAAGAGCAAAGAGCTAACAGCTAACAGCTAACAGCTAACAGCCAAGAGCTAACAGCCAAGAGCTAACAGCTAAGAGCTAACAGCCAAGAGCTCTTTGCCCCATGCCCCATGCCCTCTTACCTCATCAGTCGCACATGATAAATGCCTCCGGCCACAGAACCTTCTGCAGCAAGAAATTTCACCGTCAGCACACCATTTCTGGCCGAATTCCTGATGGCAGAAGGGATGGAATAATCCACCTCAACGAATTTATCGCCACCAGCACCATTGAGTTCAACAGTCGACAACAATTGTTCATTGATCAGTATATCAAAAGTCCTCCCTCCATCACCTCCGAAGTAAGTAATACGGAGTTTTTCAGCTTCGTTATCCGGATCTTTCAGGTCATACGAGAACCACCCAGAAGCATGGCGCCAGTGTCTGTCCTGATGTACTCCTGTCTGCGTTCCTTCCCCCTTGAAGTTATGCTCCGACTCGGGTTGTTGCTCTCCGGTAGCCACCTCATCAATGGTCAGTTTCTCCAGTTCCATTAGCTGCTGTTCCTGTAGCTGAATTGCTGAACGAACAGAATCTATTTCAGCGGTGGTTCCGGTTCTCCAGTAAACCATATACCGGGCATCATGAACTCTGTAAAAAGGAACCAGTTCCAGATCGTCTCTGCTATCCGGTACAATCAACTCTGGAGCCTTAAAAGTAAGGGATTTCCCAGCAACGGGAACAACTTTTTCTGTCCAGTTTTCATCATCCACCTGCAACATAGGAGCTTCATCCAGCGGGCGCAGGGGTCCATGCGCAATATGTCCCATACGGCTGTCATCGGCAATAAGTCCGTTCAAATCTTCCTTACCGGTTACTGCTGCCAGTACAAACGGGCCATGTTTAATGGAAAGGAACGGACTATTATCGGGCAAATATTCGCCGGTGGTATGCATCTGAAGGGTGACAGTAATTTCGTCACCGTTTTTCCACATACGGGCAAGCTGATAATATCTGCCTGGTTGGCCAGCACCCTTTGCTTTTTTCCCATTCACGGTCACGTTCATCTCCCCTGCTTTCATCCAGGCAGGATAACGAATGCCGATGGTAAATTCTTTTGCTTCATCAAGATTCAGCTTCAGGGAAGTCTGCTCAATATCCGGAAAATCAGTATTCTGAGTCAGTCTCAGGCCTTTTTCTTTCCAATTCAACTCACTGGGAATAAAAAGGTTCACAAACACATCCCGGTCATTGTGTGCATATATCAATTCCCCATATTTCTCATGGTTTTCAATGCCCGAGCCCACACAGCACCAGAAAGTCTCTTCAGGATTGGAATAAACCCGGTAGTGTTGGGGCCGCATGGGCGTAAAATAGACCAGTCCGCCATGCTCCGGATGCTGCGATGAGAGAATGTGATTGTACAAAGCCTGCTCGTAATAATCCAAATACTTCAGGTCATTCTTGTACAGATAGAGTTGCTTCGACAACTTCAGCATGTTGTAGGTGTTGCAAGTCTCGGGGCCCTGTCGCGATTCCACCATAGAGGAAAAATCATCAACCGGATGGAAGTGTTCATGTGTGGAGTTTCCGCCAATGGTGATGGTGCGGTTATTCACAACCGTATCCCAGAAGAAATCGGATGCATCCAGCCATGCACTGTCATTTGCCAATTCACCCACCCGCATAAAACCAACTACCTTAGGGATTTGAGTATTGGCGTGCAATCCGGTCAATTTATCTTCATGATTCAACAATGGCTCCAGAATGGCACGATGCGAATATTTTCGGGCCAGCGTAAGATATTTCTCCTCACCTGTAATAGCATAAACATCGGCAAACACTTCATTCAAGCCGCCATGTTCCGAAACCAACATTTCCTGAATCTGCTCATCCGAAAGATTGCTATTTAGTTCAACAAACCAGTCGGTGAGATTCACCAGCACCTCTAAAGCTTTGTCATTTCCTGCAAACTTCCAGGCATCGTGCAACCCTGCAAAAAGTTTATGAATATTGTAGAGTGGAACCCACTTCCCATTGAGTGAAAAACCACCTGCATCAATGTTACCTTCAGCAATTTCGGCCCACATGGGCTGACCACCGGGAATTCCGCCCACGTAGCCGTTTCCGTTGGTCTGCTGGCAGCGCGCCAGTTCATCCACCATATAATTCAGGCGTTTTTCAGCTTCCTCATTTCCTGTTGATGCCACCATCAGTGCCAGTGAAGTAAGGTAATGACCGCCAATGTGTCCGTTGAGTCCGCTGCTCTCCCAGTTTCCATAACCGGGTGCTTTCGGTTCCAGTCCGGCATCAATCAGAAACGGGGCCAGCAAACGATCGGGATCATGAGCCATCACATATTCTTCATTCAGTTGCTCTGCATGTTTAAACGGACTGTCGAGCAGGCGCACTGCAGAAAGTGGAAATGATTCCACATCGGGGGTGTTTTTCAGAGACCCACTGCACCCGAAAAATAACAAAACGGAAAACAGGGAAATGGTTGATAAGTGCATTTTCTTCTTCATAACCAATAATATATAATTCACGACTGCATTATAATTTAAAACCGAAGCTTTAAAAGTATTTTGTACTTTTTTACAAATATATTAAAAAAATGACATAACTATGGGAAATTTGAGATTCCTTTCCCGAATGATCCGGATTTGCAATATCCGAAACTTAACTTATGACAAAGGGTTAAGAGGGATGAGAGTATCTAAAAAGTCGCCATCGTTGTTCTTCTGTACGTTTTGAAACCTCCAGGTTTGTTAACAATGAGATTCTTCACTGCGTTCAGAATGACAAAAAACACTAAATTCCTGATTATTCAAAAACCTTCTTCCAGCAAAATCAAAACTCCATGTTGATTTCATCCTGATAATACCTCACGGCATAAAGCGGTACGTTTATAAGCCAGTCTTCCTTACGGAAATCAGACATAGAAAAACGCAAGGCGCTATCAGGATTATATTTCTGACAAAAAGATTTCAAACTTTTTGCCCTGAGATTTTCTTCTGCTTTCACTTCAATAGGAACAATCTCCCCCTCCTGTTGAATAAGAAAATCAACCTCTGCTGTGGATTTTTCTGCTGACCAATAATACACAGACTGAACCTTACTCGTCAATAATTCCTGTAAAACATATTGTTCAGTCAAGGCTCCCTTAAATTCTTCAAAAATCCTGTTCCCTTCAAGTATTGTTTTAGAATCAATATCAACCATCGCTCCCAACAAACCCAAATCGGTAATAAACAACTTAAAATTTTTATTTTCGGCATAAGCTTTCAATGGGATCCCCGGCTTTGCAACACGACAAACTTTATGAACCAGACCGCTATCAATAAGCCAGGAAAGTGCCAACTCATAATCCTTTGCCCTGGCCCCTTGCCTTACAGCACCGTAAATAAATTTCTTATTTTCACGTGCAAGTTGTCCGGGAATTGAGTTCCATAACATTCTTATTCGCGGTACAATTTCATTTGGAGTATGCTTTGAGAAATCAAATTCATAAGCTGTCAGTATGTCCCTCTGAAGCGACCTCACTTCCTGAAAATCATTACTCTCAAAATACAAACTCACCACTTCGGGCATCCCCCCTACAAAATAAAATTGCTTCAACAGATAAACATATTTGTCTTTAAACGATTTTATCAATGCCCAATCTTTCTTTTGCAACAATTCTAACAACTGTGAATGATCAGAGGCCATCAGGAACTCCGAAAAATTCATTGGATATAGATTACAAAACTCCACCTTCCCTACCGGAAAGGATGTATCGCGATGCAACGCAACCCCTAACAAAGAACCGGCGGCAATCACATGATACTCAGGATGATTTTCAAAAAAATACTTCAATGCTGTAAGAGCGCCGGGTGCTTCCTGCACTTCATCCAGCACAATCAGCGTATCAGAAGCATTTATTTTGGCTCCGGTTTCTATCTGTATTGCTGTAAGAATCCGTTGAACATCAAAGTTATCTGAAAAAATGGACTGTAAACCCTTTGACCTTTCAAAATTCACATAAGCCATTTGCGCATATTCACGTTTGCCAAACTCTTTAATGAGCCATGTTTTTCCGACTTGCCTTGCTCCTCTTAAAATCAAAGGCTTTCTTCGGAATTTATTCTTCCACTTGATGAGCTCCTTCATTGCTAATCTTTCCATAGTCAGCATTTAATTAATGTCTGTCCATAAAGTACCATTTGCGTCGTTACGCTTGCCGCCAAAATACTCATC
>NZ_JADQBH010000193.1 GCF_016278715.1 Marinilabilia sp.
TTTCTCCGTTCCGTAATATCATCTAATCGCTTGCCGTTGCGAAAGCAGTGAAGCAATCTCTTTTCTTTAACCAGACACCAGTGTCTTTGTTTCTAAGAATGAGGAAAAGTCATGGATTTTTTAAACAACAGGATTGCAATATGAGGTTATCTGTTTTTTTTGCCGTACTTATACTGATGTTTTGGGTGGGAGCTGTGAGTGCTATCAGCTTTATGGAAGCATGGTTGAAGTTTCAGGCACCCGGAGTGACATTGCCAATTGGATTGGGTATTGGAATGAAAGTTTTTAATGCCCTCAATTTGGTGGAATGGGGTTTGGCTCTGGGTTATTTGTTCCTCCTTATTCGGGAGTTAATAAACCTGAATAGAGCAACGCTGCTGTTTTCCGGGGTAGTGGTATTGATATTGACAGTGCAGACTTTTGTGTTATTGCCGGTTCTATCCGCCCGAGCTACAACAATAATTGATGGGGAAACGGTTTCGGCTTCTTATGTTCATTTCTACTATGTGATATTGGAAGTGTTGAAGGTTATTTCGTTGATTGTTCTGACTTTTAGGTGGCGTCGGTTGCACGAATAATGAAATTTCTGGAAATGAGCAGACCAATGACATCCAGGGCATTAATATTGGATGTAACCGGGTTTCCATGGACAATTCCCGGGAAATCGAACTTAAGAAATCCAGTTCAGAACACCTCCTAAATTTAAATCAGTAAAATAAACGAATGGTGTCTTTGCAGTGTCTGTTTTCAGGATGTTTCATTTTTGTTGGGAGGGGTAAGGATGAGTCTTAGCGAAGTATTCTTGGTAACATAAAGCCAGGCCCAGTTGATAAAGATGATGAGTCTGTTCCGTACGCTGAGGATAAGCATGAGGTGCAGAAACATCCAGACAAGCCATGCCGGATAGCCTTTAAAACGCATAAACGGAAGATCCACCACTGCTTTGTTGCGACCTATGGTGGCCATAGAGCCCATGTCGCGGTATTTATAGTCGGATACAGCTTTGCCCCGAACAGTGTTTTTTAGGTTTCTTGCCAATAACTTCGCCTGGTTGATTGCTACGTTGGCAACCTGAGGATGCCCGTTCGGGTAATGGGGTGTCTCCATATAAGCGATGTCGCCCACTGCAAAAATATTGTCGAAACCCTTAATTTTATTCTGGCGGTCAACAACAATCCGGTTTCCACGCGTGATTGCCTCTGCTGGTATTCCTTCTGTTTTTCGGCCTGTAACTCCGGCTGCCCAGATAACAGTTCTGGATTTAATGGTTTCACCGGAACTGAGCGTCAGATTTTCGCCATCGTAATCTTTTACAAAGGTGTTTTTGAGCAGTACGACCCCCATTTTTCGCAGGTATTTTTCAGCCGCATCGCCCGATGCCCGGTTCATGTTATTGAGAACATGATTGCTGCCTTCCACCAGCCTGATGGTGAATTTTGAAAGGTCTATGTCGTGGTAATCCTTGGGGAGAATTTCTCTTTTGATTTCTGCAAATGCACCGGCCAGTTCCACACCTGTCGGGCCGCCTCCTACGATGGTCAGATTCAGCAGACTTTCCCGGTCTTCTTTTGGGGCTGCAATTACTTTTTCGAAAGTTAGTAGTATGTGATTCCTGATGGTAATGGATTGGTAGGTTGTTTTAAGAGAAAAGGCGTTTTTTTGAATGTTGGGATTTCCAAAATAATTGGTTCTGCATCCGGTGGCAATAACCAGATAGTCGTAAGGGAAATCGCCAATGGAAGTACTGATGGTCTGCTTTTCGGAGTTAACTCTGACCATTTCAGCCATCCGAATTTGGATGTGTTCCTGATTTTTGAAAATATTTCTGAAGGGGAAAGAGATACTTGCCGGCTCAATTTGTGAGGTAGCTACCTGATAGAACAGCGGTTGAAATTGGTGATGATTGATCTTGTCGATCAACAACACATTAAAATACCGCTTGTCAAGATTTCGCACCAGCTGAAGCCCGGCAAATCCTCCTCCGACTACAATTACCTGCTTCTTGTTCTGGAGGTCTAGTTCCTTAACCATAATTTTTTGTTGTTTTCCTGAAAAATGATTGTGTTGTCTGTATATAAAACAGAGTGGGAGGTCTTATGTTTGTTGTTTTATAGAATTTTTTCTTTAATTAGAGAAAAATAAGATGAAACCGTCCGAAAAACGATTTCTGCAGAAAAATGGTATGTTAGTGAGTGGTGAGAATTTGGATACAGGTTCTTCACCGGAAGAGTAGCTGAGATGTGTGATTTGCAGGGGTGACAGAGCCATCAGCCACCCCCGTTTTTGTTAATGATATAATTTTTCGTATTGTTCGGGAAATTGATTTAGTTGCTTAATTTTGATGTCTTTAAAATAAACTTCTCCGGCTTCACTCTGAATTTGTATTTTGCCGCTTTCCAGTGGTCGGGTTCCGTCTTCCTCAGTTATTCTGGAGTTTTGCAGCACCATTACCACTTCTCCGTTTACAATGTGCAGGCTTTTTCCGTTGAAACAGATAAGTTCCAGGGTGGTCCATTCACCCGGGTCACTTTCGTAATCGGCACTTCGTAAACAAAAAGCATCGCGACCACTTGTTCCGCCAATGGGAATGAATAGTTCTTCATGTCCGGCTACCGAGTTCATCATTCCTTCCTGAGGGAATGCTCGCACATCAATGGCGGTGTTACCGATGGCCCAGTAATCACCCATGTGACCTTCCATAATCTGAAATTCCTGCGACAGCATCCATGAACGCCAATAATCTACGCCGGCTTCGCCATTTGAATGATAGAGAAGTCCGGAATCCAGGAGTTTGTCCTCCCGGGGTTCCCATTTCTTATCGCCCCATTTTACTTTTAATTTAAGGTGGTAATTATTGAAAGATTCTTTCGTAAATACAGCCCCGTAATACTCGCCACTTATTCTTAGAACGGGGACTTCATCCTCTTCAATTACGGAAAAAACGTTGTTTATATTTTTGTTGTAGCCAACGGGTTCAATGGCATTGCCGTTTTCATCCAGTGGGTGACTGCCATCGTAATTGTTCTGATGCTTAAAGCTTAAATACATTTCCCATTTGGACAGGTCCCTGTCCAGCAGATTTTCCCATTCATCTTCAGGGGTGAAGGAGGTTGAAAAAAGGGCCGCCAGTACCACTAATGCCATTGAAAATCGTTTGTGATTTTTCATCTCAGATTTTGTTTTTATTGGTTTTGTTGTTTCAACTTAAGATTCTTAAAGTTATGAAAATTTCCTCTCAAAGCAATTGCGTTTAAATGAAACAATGTTTCAAGTGAGATGTTATTTCATTAAGTTTGTGGCTTTACTTTTAAATGAAACGAGTCCCGATTGTTCGGGACGAGTTCCATCAGACCAATAACCTAGATAAATTATTATACTGATGAATTCTATGACAGCAACAGAAATATTAGATCATCACAGAGTAAAAAAAACCACCCCTCGCATCGCCATATACAGGCTTTGCAGGAGGCATCCGGGCCCCAATCCGAAGGTGAAATTAAAGATCTGATGGGAGAGCTGTACGATCGGGCAACCTTTTATCGGAGTGTTCAGACGCTTACTCATGCCGGAATTATTCATCGCATTGTCGCTGACAACGTGATGGTGAAATATGCGCTGAATAATTGTGAAAACGGGCATCATCATCAGGTGGATCATGCACATTTTTATTGTCGGAAGTGTCACAATCTTTATTGTCTGAAAAGTATTAAGGTGCAATCGTTGAATCTTCCGGCCGGCTTTTTGGATGAAGAGCATGATTTGGTAATTCGGGGTATTTGTAATCAGTGTAACGAAACAGTGCCGGTTGAAAATGCATAGCGTGAATAAATGTCGGGGTTTCGGTTTGTTCTTAATGAAGGTGTTGAATATGAAGAGTGTTTTTTTGTTGTTGCTGTTGTTTGTGAGTGCAGGGTTAACCGGACAATCACATTTTTTGCTGAAAGGAGTGGTTACTTGTCAGCACAATGATCCTTTGCCGGGTGCTGTGGTTCACATTGAGTCATTGGGGCTGGGAGCGGTGACCGGGAAAGACGGAGAGTTTCAGATAAAAAAAATACCTTCTGGAAGGTATGTGGTCGAAGTTTCTTTTTTAGGGTATGAGCCCTGGATAAGAGAAGTAGACATCAGAGAACAAATGCCGCTGCATATTACTTTGCAGCGGGAAGACCATTCGCTGGAAGAAGTGGTGGTGGAAGGAACCTACCGAAGTATTTTGAACAGGGAAGATTCAAGAAGTGTGGCAGTAGTGGATCGGAAATTTATTGAGAATAATCGTTCAGGAAGCCTGATGCAGACCCTTAGGCGGTTGCCCGGCATCAGTTCCATTGATATTGGCTCCGGACAGTCGAAGCCCTTGATTCGGGGACTGGGTTTCGACCGTGTGGTGGTGGCAGAAAACGGGGTAGCTCATCAGGGGCAGCAATGGGGAGCTGATCATGGGCTGGAAATTGACCAGTACGGGGTTGAAAATGTGGAAGTAATTAAAGGACCGGCATCCCTGATGTATGGTTCGGGTGCCATTGGTGGTGTCATTGATATGAGGAGTTTCTCGATTCCGGGACAGCATTCTGCCGGGGTGGAGGTGGACCTTACAGGCGGGAGCAATAACCAGTCGTTAGGTGGTTCTGTGGCTCTTTTTAAACGATGGAATCACCTGTTTTTAAGAGCCAGAGCATCGCTCGTGGATTATGCCGATTACCGCGTGCCGGCCGATAGTATTGAATACTATTCATATTATTTTCGTCTCAAAGACGGGGCCATGCGCAATACCGCCGGATATGAAAACAATGGCAACCTGGCTGTGGGTTGGACTTCTGATAAATTTTCGACCCGATTTACCGTTAGTCAGCTTAATGCCAAAAGCGGGTTCTTTGCCAATGCGCACGGACTGGAAATCAGAGCTTCTTCCATCGATTATGACCGCTCTTCCCGCACCATCGATTTGCCTTATCAGCAGGTAAATCATCGAAAAGTGACGAACAATACCACGATTTTTCCGGGTGCTCATCAAATACGAATCAATGCAGGATGGCAACATAATCTGCGTGAGGAATTCTCCGAAGCGGTGGCGCATGGATACATGCCAAAACCGCCGGATAATCTGGAGCGGTGGTTTAAAAAGGAGACCGGAAGTGTTAATGTGCGCTGGAAAATTCCTGAAATCGGTCGTCACACCCTTACTGTTGGCGGAGATGTGGAGCGTCAGGTGAATGAAATTGACGGATGGGGTTTTATTATTCCTGCATTTCAAAGTACCGAATCGGGTCTTTTCATTCACGATAAGATTTTTCTGACACCTCCCTGGGTTGTGAATGCAGGCATTCGATATGACTTTTCCCGGATTCAGATAGAGTCGCACCGCGATTGGTTTATGAGTCCCGGTGAAAATGGAGAAGAGTATATTCTCAGAGCGCCTGATGCCAGCAGGGATTTTAACTTTGTGAGCTGGGCCCTGGGGGTAAACTATCATCAGGAACGATCGTTTTTAAAATTGAATTTTGGCAACGGCTTTCGGATGCCACTCCCCAAAGAACTGGCGGCAAACGGAATGAACTACCACATGTACCGCTACGAGGAGGGTGATATAAATCTTTCGCCTGAGGTGTCATGGCAACTGGATGCTGCGGTTGGGCATGAATGGAATTCCTTTGGATTTGAGATAAACCCCTTTGTGACCTGGTTTCCAAACTATATTTATCTGGGACCGGAAGGTGGTTTTGAACAGGGTTTGCAACGATTCAAATATCAGGATAATGAGGTGTTTCGCACAGGTGGAGAGCTGATTGTGCAATATCAGTTGTCCGACAGACTGCAATCCGCTGTGGAATCGGAGTATGTTTATTCCCGGCAGCTGACAGGAGATAAAGAGGGGTTTACATTGCCGTTTTCACCTCCCTGGACGACCGACTTTTCTTTGGAATATAACCATCCCTCTTTTCGGTCATTTGAAAATCTGATGTTGCGGGGAGAATATCGACTTGTTGCAGCTCAGAATGAGATAGTTCCCCCAGAAAAGAAAACTCCGGGGTATGGGCTGACTTCCATATTGGCAGGGGCATCCCGTCAGGTAGGCGCGGCGCAAATCAACTGGCGCTTTCAGATACGAAACCTGTTTAATGTGCGGTATCTGGACCATACCAGTTTTTATCGACTAATAGAAGCTCCGGGGCCCGGTCGTAATTTTATTGTTTCAATGAGTGTTTCCTTTTAATTATTGATAAATATTTAAAAATCCATGATGATGATGTTGATGAGAACTATTTTGAGTGTGTTGATGATTTCGTTTTTCCTTTTTTCATCCTGCAGCGATGACAAGGACGATATGTATCCGGTAATTGATATGTCAGGAGATGATGCCTTTCCGGAAAATTGTTCTGTGGTTCATCCGGGAGAGAATTTTACTTTCAGAGCTGTTTTCACGGACAATGAAGAATTGGGGGCTTTTAGTATTGAGTCACACGACAATTTTGACCATCATACCCATAGTACCGATGCGGTTGAGTGTGAAATGGAACCGGAAAGGGATCCTGTGAATCCGTTTCACCTGATTGAGGAAT
>NZ_JADQBH010000006.1 GCF_016278715.1 Marinilabilia sp.
TAAATAAAAAAGATCATCATAATAATGCATCCCTGAAAAAAATCATCACATAATTAATGAACATAAAAAAGGCTTAAGCCATTTCATATTCTTTTGTCCACGAATTATACGAATTTTGTCACACAGTTGGTGTAACTTAAAACGGCACCACCGTTAAATAAAAGCTGTAACAAAGCTTTGAAATTTGTGGATTCTCAAAATAATTGCGAAGCAATTATACTTTGAAATATTTCAAATAAATCCTTGTCAAAATGGTCTATTAAGTACACATATTCGTGATGACCCAACAAAAAAAAGCCGGCTGATTGCTCAGCCGGCCCTGTTTTCATATAGGCTAGTTCTTATAGTGAAAGGTTAGTAACCGGGATTCTGATCTTCCTGTTCTATTTCATTATTAGCTGAAATTTCTGTCAAAGGAATGGGCCATAGTTCATTTCTTCCAGTCTGGAATCCATCACCTGCCAATTCCTCAGCAGCATCGCCCCAACGGACCAGGTCGGTATAGCGGGCCCCTTCAAATGCCAGCTCAAGCTGGCGTTCCAGCTTAATCGCTTCCCTTAAGTCACCTTGTCCCAAACCGGACAAAAGCGGAAGTTCAGCACGTTCTCGAACCTCATTCACATATCCAATGGCTGTTCCGGGGTCTCCGTCTTCGTTGTAGGCTTCAGCAGCCATCAACAATACATCAGCATAGCGAATGAGACGCCAGTTAGTTGTGTAGTTCAACTCGGCAACAACACCATCTGCGGTATTGGTTTCCGAAGCGTAAGTAGCATACTTCAGGCGAAGATATTTCTCATAATCCCAGGCAGGAACCTGATTACCCTCATCGTCAGTATCTGCCACTATGGAGCCGCCAGCTGCTAAAAATTCCGCTTCACTCATAAGTGATGCCTGATAGCGTGGTCCATTATCACCCGCATCAGCAAAAGCATTTCCAATCTTTGCAGTTGGCAGGTTAAATCCCCAACCTGGAATAATTCCCAATACATCCAGATTTGAGAAGAAAGGCGCACGAGGCCCCATCAGCTGAATATGTATGTTTGATTCATCAAGTCCGCCCCAGGCAAAAGTTCCCCAATCGTACCCTTCATGAGAGGTATAGGCAATCTCAAAAACAGACTCATCTCCATACTCAGAAACCCTTTTCCAGACATCCGAAAAGTTCTCTTCCAACTCATAATCAGGTGAATCAATTAACTTTTGAAACTCCACATGAGCCAGGTCCCATTTTTCCTGATAAAGATAAGCTTTACCAAGCATTGCCTGAGCAGCACCTTTGGAAATACGAAACAGCTCATTCTCTTCCAATTCCGACTTTAAGGGCAGCACGGCCATGGCATCTTTCAAGTCGGTTTCAATTTGAGCATAAATGTCCGCCTTCGGCGTGCGCGGTTTATGATAATCTGCTGCATTCGTTGGGTTTACTGTATAAAAGGGGACATCTCCATATAGAGAAACCAACTCCAAATAACTCCATGCCCGCATAGCTTTGGCTTCTGCTATCACACGTTCTCTAAGCGCATTGCTGGGTTCTACCCGTTCAATAATTGTATTGGAGTGATTAACCGTATGATAGAATCCCTCCCAAATAGCAGAGGTTACCGGATTGTCAGACTCGTTCACAAAATCATCAATATTTTGATAGGGAGTCTGGTCCCCAGAGCCACCGCCTGCAGCGTTTGCGTCATCACCGGCCAGAACCTTGGCAACAAATGCACTTTGCCAGTCACGACCATAGTTCCATTGCATTTTGGCGTAACCACCAATAATTGCAGAGTAAATTTCCTCATCTGTTTGGGGAAACACTTCACTTGACAACTTTCCTGCAGGATCAACCTCCAGAAATTCGTCTTTACACGCCGGCGTCAGAACCAAAAGAAGCGCCGGAATCATTAATAAAAATATTCTATTTCGTTTCATAGTTATCAGAATTTAAGACAATTAAAAATTAACTGACAAACCAAACAACACTTTACGCGGAATTGGATAAACACCACGGTCTACCCCCTGGCTTCGTGTGTTGGCACTTCCTGCTTCAGGATCCAGGCCTTCATAGTCGGTAAACGTAAAATAGTCATCGAGTGAAACAAACACTCTGGTTTTACTCAGTCCAAGTTGTCCGATAACAGACTGTGGCAAGGAATAGCCAAGTTGAATTTGCTTGATTCTCATATAAGAACCATCCTGCACCATCAGGTCGCTTCGATAAATATACTCTTCATTGTCAATACCTGCTCGGGGAGCCCGTGGCATAGAGGCGTTGGTTTGAGATGGAGTCCACCGATCGGTAAAGAAATATTTGGGCTTATTGGATCTGGGGCGGTCGGGGCGATACCAGGCAGTATAAATTTCATTGCCTTTAGACCCCTGAAGAAACAGCCTAAAATCAACTCCCTTATACTCAAGGTTAAGCGCTGCTCCATAAAGAAGATCGGGATGAGGATCGCCCAGTTTTGTCTGGTCCGCCGCAGTAATACTCCCATCTTTATTTACATCCACAATATTTGGCATTCCTGTATCTTCATTAATGCCATCTGTCTTGTACCCATTAAAATACCAGAGAGGTTCACCTTCCTGAAACCAGGTAATGTCATAACCGCGAACATTTGCACCAGCAATAGGAGCATCCTGACCAAGGCGTGTCACTTCATTTTTAAGCGTTGAAACATTTACACTGGCGCCAAAATTAAAATCACCAAACTGCTCATTGTAGCCAAGTTCCAGTTCCAGCCCGGAATTGGAAACATCACCTCCGTTTACAAATGGGGGATCATTTCCGGTTGATGGCGGGAATGGGCCCACCACAATAAGGTCTCTGGTTTGCTTATCATAGTAATCCGCTGAAAAGCTAAGCCTCTGATTCAGGAATCGCATGTCTGCACCAATAGAAATCTGTTCTGAACGTTCCCAGGTCAAATCTTCATTGACCAATTGCTCAATCTGGGCACCCGACACATAACCTGTCTCAGAGGGGTTGGGATAATAAATTCCGGAAACAGTCCAAAACTCCTGACCGGCAGTCCCGGTAAGAATGGAAGTACTACCATTCTGTCCCCAACTGAAGCGCAGTTTCAAAAAATCCACAAATGAATCATTCCAGAATTCTTCTTCCGAAACCACCCAACCGGCTGAAACTGCAGGGAAATAAGCCTCTTCCTTATTTACAGGAAACAAGCTGGAAGCATCTCGACGAAGAGAAGCTTCCAACAGATACTTACTCAGGTAACTGTAAGAAAATCTTCCAAAAACAGAAGTCATAGTTTCCTCCTGCAAATCACCACCTACCAGATCATTCGCTCTGGATGTAGTGTGGGAATGATACGCAAAGCGATCACCCTCTTTGGCCATTGGACTTGAAGAAAGACTCCAATTGGGATGCAACCTCCTCTCGGCAGAATAACCTAAAAGGAAAGTAAAATCATGGTCATTTGCTTTTAAATTATAAGAGGCAAAATTCTCCCACAACCAGTTGAAATACTTATCCAGATCATCTGTGATCGTATTGGTTGAATTAGTACTTTCAGCTGAAAAATAATGTTTGTTATTCCAGTTGTGGTATTGATTATATGACAAATCAAGTCCTAAACGAGAAGTGATGGTCAATCCATCAACCGGCTTAAGATTGGCATATATGGTACCCATCAACTGGTCGTTTGTATTCTTATTATTGTACGTTTCCAAACGTGCAACTGGATTCGCAATTTCTCCCGTAGCATTTACTGCCAGGGCATAATAGCCACCATTCTCGTCGGTAAGCAAAGTCTGACCATCTGCAAGAGCTGCTCTTTCTCTGTCGGTTTCTTGTCCAGGAGCATAAGCAACCGGAGTAGTTGGATCCATCAGCAATGCATTGTTTAACACACCACGGTATTCATCATCCTCTCCCACCGTTTTTCGGTTTGCGTGCGAGAATGACAAGGTATTTCCAACTTCCAGCCAGTCCTTGATATCGAAGGAAGCATTAAATCGAAAAGTCAGGCGCTCATAGGAAGCCTTATCTCCGCCAACAACACCATCCTGCTGATTGTAGGACACTGATGCCAGATAGTTGGATTTCTCACCGCCACCCGAAAAATTCAGGTGATGACTTTGCATGGGAGCCTCTTCAAAAATCTCATCCAACCAATCAGTTCCGGCACCAACATTTGAAGGAACAGTGATATCCTCCTCCGCTTCCTGCATGAATTGTGAATACTCCTGAGCATTCATCAGTTCCATATTGGTCTTCACACTCTGAATTCCGTACTGGAAATTGTAAGATACCTGAGCAGCACCTTTCTTACCGGTTTTGGTAGAAATTAGCACTACACCATTACCACCCTCCGAACCATAAATGGCAGAAGAAGCAGCATCTTTGAGCACCTCAATGGATTCAATATCACCGGGAGCAATGTTATCAATACTCCCCACTTTCATACCATCCACAATGTAAAGCGGTTCAGCTTGTTCATTGGAACCGACACCCCTAATTCTTACCTTTGCGCCTGCTCCGGGAGACCCGGAAGAGGGCAGAACAGTAACACCAGCTGTACGTCCCTGCAAGGCCTGCTCGACCCTGCTGTTGGAAGTATTTTCCAGATCTTCAGCACTAACACTGGAGATGGCACCGGTAACCAAAGATTTCTGTTTTACACCGTAACCAACCACAATCACTTCATCAAGGTCAGTAAATTGGTCCTCGAGTGAAACATTAATGGTGGTCTGATCGCCAACAAGAACCTCTTTGGTGGTAAAGCCAATAAAGCTGAATTGAAGAACATCTTCCCCTGTAGCCTGGAGTTGGTAATTACCATCCACATCGGTAATGGTACCTTGCATGGTACCTTTGATAACTACGTTCACTCCGGGGAGGGGACCATTTTGAGTATCGGTCACCGTACCGTTGACCGTTTTAGCATCTTGTGCCAACGCGACGGAGGCACTTAGAAATGTCGCTACTAGAGCGATCGCAATACCGGTAAGTATCTTTCTACCACCGGATTTGACCTTTTTTAACAGGTCGCCTTCTAAAAAAGATCGGATCATTTTCATAAATTTGCCGTTTTACAGGTTTTAACAATAGTTAGAACTAATCACGGGGTGTTATTCGGTCCAACGCCAATTTTTCCGAATGACATCCCTTTTTTATTAAAAAATTATCTCATAAGCTTTTTCTAATCTGTTTTTATATCCGAGTCCTTGAATGTAGAAAAATTCAAAGCAAGGTAATGTTTTATTAACAAAAAAAGACAAATGTTATCAATTCGTTGCAGTGTTATTTCCTCAATGCAAATAAATCAATAGGCATTCATACTAACAGGAATTTCATCAGTAAATAATTCATCTAAGTTATTGGTCTGATGGAACCCGCATGGTCGATTGGTTACATTCTCTTGTGAGGTAATCATTGCCATACTCGTTTCATTGATTTTTATCCCATTTCCACCTGAACATCATGCTCTTTCCCATCGAAAACAGAAACCACATTTCCTTTAATTTCCTTCCCGTCAACAGTCATGCGCGCAACACCTTTACTCACTGCATTGGTGTTTTGAACTTTAATATTAAAAGTGGTACCTCTCAGTCTTCTTTTTACAGAAAAACCTTTCCAGTAGGCCGGGATACATGGATCAACCACTAATCCGTCATAATCGGGACGAATTCCTAAAATATAGCGGGTAATGGCGTAATAATTCCATGCTGCAGTTCCGGTGAGCCAGCTGTTTTTTGCTTCTCCGGGTTTTGCCGCATCTTTGCCGGCAACCATCTGGGCATATACATAGGGTTCTGTGCGGTGCAAATCAGAAATATCTTCCAGATAAGCAGGACAAATTTTCTTGTAATACTCCCAGGCTCTTTCACCACGACCAATATTGGTTTCACCAATCATTATCCAGGGATTGTTGTGGCAAAAAATCCCTGCATTCTCCTTGTATCCGGCAGGATAAGTAGATATCTCACCGTACTCAATCACATATTTTGTAAAAGCTGGATTATTCAATACAATGCCATATTTTGAGTCGAGTTTCTCTTTTACTGAATCCAAAGCCTTTTCAACCATGCCCTCCTCTTTACCTACTTCAGCCATAGAGCACCAGCCCTGAGATTCAATAAATATTTTACCTTCCTCATTCTCGTTGCCTCCCACTTTTTTGCCATAAAAATCGTAAGCTCTCAGATACCATTCACCATCCCAGCCGTGTTTTTTTATGGCTTCCACCATACTATCCACATGCTTGTCAGCGTCATTGGCTTCTTCACTTTTTCCAATCTGGCGGCAAAGCTTTGAATATTCCTTTCCATAGACAACAAACAAGCCGGCAATCATAATCGATTCGGCAGTACCTCCCGACTTATTCTCGGTGGTCTGAAACGACTCATTGGGGTTGTTGGAGAAACAGTTCAGATTGAGACAGTCATTCCAGTCAGCCCTTCCAATAAGCGGCAAACCGTGAGGTCCCAGATTGTTTACCACATGATAGAAAGAAAGCTTCAGGTGTTCAAAATGACTTTTAGCCACCGACATATCATTGTCAAAAGGCACCATTTCATCCAAAATACCGTAGTCGCCTGTCTCTTTGATATACTCAGCAGTAGAAAGAATCAGCCATAGGGGGTCATCATTAAAGTTTCCGCCAATGGCATCATTGCCACGCTTTGTGAGGGGTTGATACTGATGATATGCACCTCCGTCCTCAAACTGAGTTGATGCAATATCTATGATGCGCTCTTTGGCCCGTTCAGGAATCTGGTGCACAAAACCTATCAAATCCTGATTGGAATCACGAAAGCCCATTCCACGACCAATACCCACTTCAAAAAAAGAAGCCGATCGCGACATATTGAAGGTAACCATACACTGGTACTGGTTCCAGATGTTCACCATTCTGTCCAGTTTCTCATCTCCACTATCCAGCACAAACCCATCCAGCAGGTTGTCCCAGTATTTTCTTAAGTCGTCAAAAGCGGCATTCACCTTTTCAACAGAATCAAACCTGCTGATGGCTGCTTTTGCAGGCTTTTTATTGATTACATTCTTAGCTTCCCACTTTTCATCCTCCGGATTTTCAATATATCCCAACAGGAATACCATCTCTTTGGTTTCTCCCGGCTCCAGTTCAATCTCAAAATAGTGTGATGCAATTGGAGACCAACCGTGTGCGACTGAATTTCCGGGTTTTCCTTCAAGCACAGCCCGAGGCCCCGAGAATTCATTGTAAAGCCCTACGAAACTTTCTCTGTCGGTATCGAAACCCTGCACCGGCTCATTAACATGATAAAATGCATAATGATTTCGCCGTTCCTTATACTCAGTTTTATGATAAAGCGTGGAACCGTCAATTTCAACCTCGCCGGTGTTTAGGTTGCGTTGCAGATTATTTTGATCATCTTCTGCATTCCACAAGCACCATTCCTGAAAAGAGAATAACTTAAAGCTCCTCTTTTGTCCGGATTTGTTGGTGAGTTTCATTTTTTGCACTTCACACCACGATTTCAACGGCACAAATAACAACACTTCGGCTTCCAAACCGTCTTTTTCACCCGTAATCTTGGTATAGCTCAGTCCATGACGACATTCATAATTATCTAGTGGGGTTTTTACAGGCTTCCACCCCGGTGACCAAACTGTTCCCCCTTCATTGATATAAAAGTAACGACCACCATTGTCCATCGGCACGTTGTTGTAACGGTAGCGTGTCAGCCTCCGAAACTTTGCATCCTTGTAAAAAGAGTATCCTCCTGCTGTGTTGGAAACCAGCGAAAAGAAATCTTCATTCCCCAAATAATTGATCCAGGGCCAGGGTGTTTCGGGAGTATTGATTACATATTCTCTCCGCTCATCATCAAAAAATCCAAACTTCATAATGTTCTTAGTAAAAGTATTTATTAGTCAATGTATTTTCTTACGCTAGTTCTGCCGATCTACGTTCATTTAGTTCAGTAGTGATCTTATCAAGAGCATCCTGATCCAAGGGATAGAATTGCATTAGCACAGCAGCAAATCCAGCTATCACCGCAGGGATCCAACTCATCAGCATTATAATTCCGGGAACAGCACCCTGAATAGCGACCGCATCCTGACCATCATAATGGAAGAAGGCCAGGACTGCCCCAATAATGGCACCGGCAAGGCCACCACCAAATTTTGTAGCAAACGAACCGGCAGAATAAACAAGACCGGTTGCACGACGTCCGTTTTTATACTCCGAATAGTCAGCAGCATCCCCAAGCATGGCAAAAAACAGGGTTGGGAAAATGGCTGCCCCAAATTCTGAGATTATCCCAATGGTGAAAATAGCCGTTGTATCTTCGGGCCCGCAAAATGCAAGCAATGCGTTTACTCCACCGCTAAACAACAAGGCATAGATAAAAAGCCTGCGCTTTCCTAGTCGTCGTCCAAGTGGAGACGTGGCCATCGCCCCAAGAATGGAAGCAATCATCAGCATCACCATATACGAGCCTGCCAGCAACTGATTATGCAGATAATGGGTAAAGTAAATAACAGTGATTCCCTGTTTCATGGAGTTGTAAATGTTAAACAACAACCCGATAATCAATAATATCAACCAGGGACGATTCCTGACCAGGTCCTTCAGATCTTTTCCCAAATCTGTTTTCTGTGTTTTAGGGGGTAAAACCCGCTCTTTAGTGGCTGCAAAGGTGATAAAAAGAGAAATCACCAATACAATGGACATCAGATAAATAGATTTGCTGTATCCCTGTTTCTGATCAATAATTCTGATTTTGGAAGCATCAAGTTCCGGTTCCCCTTCCACAATAAAACCATATTCTTTATTGGCTTCCATGGAAAAACTTTTCCCCTTGGTAGGAACATTGACGCTATCAGCCATAGTTGCATCCATCCAACTGAAGAGGGCAACCTCATCTTCGGTTTTGATGTTAACATTCTCCACATCATTAGGAGTTGAAACAACCACCTCATATTTTTGCGCATCTAACCGGGCAATGTCAATAGATGGATTGATATTCCCAAAGTGTGCTACCAACAGGAGTAACGCTCCCTGCACCAGCATTCCACCCGCAAATGCACCAACCATGCGGTAAGAGCCGATACTTGTCCGCTCCTTGTCATCACCAGTCATTACTGCCATCAACGCACCGTAAGGCACGTTATTGGCAGTATAAATCAGAGTAAATAAAATATAGGTGGAATAAGCATAAACAATTTTACCTGTCGGCCCTAAATCGGGAGTGGTAAACAACATGGAAAGAATAACACCCAGAGGAACGGCGGTCCATAATATCCAAGGTCTGAACTTTCCGTATTTGGATTTTGTCCTGTCCCCTACAATCCCCATCAATACGTCACTCAAACCATCGCTTGAGCGGGCGATCAACATCAAAAGTCCTACCGCGGCAGGATTCATTCCAAAAACATCAGTGTAAAAAACAATTAGAAAAGTGGCAACACCCCTCCAGGCAATATTGGCAGCTCCATCACCCAATGCGTAACCAACCTTTTCTTTAAAACTCAATTTTTGAATAATATCTGACATGATCCTTTTATTCTTTTAGTTTAGTTAAGATTCCTGCCGAACTACCAATTCAGCGACCCGTACTTTTTCAAATATTAAAGTCAAAGACATCTTTCCGAGTTCTTTCATAAACCTCCCGGCTAAACATATACAAACGGGCCGGTTTATGCGCCACACCTTTTTGTTTCTCATCCAGGGGAATAAGATATTTCATCCGGCTCACTTTTTTCCGGAAATTCCTTTTATCCAGTTCAACACCCAGAACAACTTCATAAAGCTTCTGAAGCTGTGACAAGGTGAACTTATCAGGAAGCAATTCAAATCCAATGGGCTCATAAAGCAACTCACGTCGAAGGGCTTCCAGCGCCGATTGAAAAATAGAGTAGTGATCAAATGCCAATTCTGAAACCTCTGAAACAGGATACCATTTAACATTTCTACCCTTCCATTTTAGGGTGACTTTCTCAGTAGCCAAAAGGGAGTAGTAACCAACAGAAATAATGCGACTTTGAGGATCCCTGCCGCTGGCCTTTAACCAGGCCTGATCGTTGGGGTTCATTAAACGTTCGGGATCGCAAAAAGCACCAAATTGCTTCAAATATATATTTTCCAATCCGGTGAGGTCAAAAAGAATGCGTGCTGCAGCACCCTCCAGACTTTCATTTTCAAAGATATGGTTACCTGTCAGGGTTAAATCTGAAAATAACTCTTCACCGGTTTTGTCATCGATCAAAACACGATCAACCAATAAAACATTAAGTTTCTCGAAGTCAAATCCAAATATCACACAGTCTACAGATATCGTATTATTAAGTCGCTTTTTAACCATATATTCCCGAAGGTTAGAAATTAAAAAAATGAAATTATATTTGTGTTTTGAATTTCACCTTTACAAAATATCAACTTTGTTAAGTGTTAATAAAACACTTTGATTTCGCGTGGCTAAATTAAAAAGGAATCCTTAAAATGCAAAGAGTAAAAAATATATTTTAATTTCTTAAAATATATTTATTGTAACTTCAACACTTAGATGTATTGAAAATTCGTACGTTCAGGGAATACGCAATTAAAGACAATTCTTCCAATTTAGATTTATTCTAAATACATTTTTGTCGCAAAATCCCCATATAAATGACAATAATCACATTCTGAACCCTGATACACAGGGCTTGGATTTAGAATTTGATTGGTAGTCAGCAGCAATTGCACAGGTAATAATTCGAAATTAAACCATATAAGGATATAGGTTTGGCTGAAAAGCAGGGTAAGGGTCAACCTTAAAGAAATATTTTTGTTGTCTTAACAAAAACGATAAGAAAAATGGCGAAAAGTCAGATTTATACAAAAACAGGAGACAAAGGAAAAACCAGCCTGATAGGCGGCACACGGGTTGACAAACACCACTACCGACTGGAAGCATACGGAACGGTAGATGAGCTGAATGCCTACATCGGGATGATTCGCTCCTGGCCCAACGAGGAAGCAGTCAATCAGACGATCCTCCACATCCAGAACCAATTATTCATGATTGGAGCCTATCTTGCCACAGACGACAATATTTCGGATTTGAGGACAAAACTGAATCAGGATGAATCGGAAATAGAGTTGTTGGAAACAGAGATGGACAAAATGGAAGAATCGCTTCCGCCCCTGAAAAATTTTATTTTGCCAGGTGGTCATCCGGCTGCCTCCTATGCACACATCGCACGTACGGTGTGTCGACGAGCGGAAAGGCGTGTCAATGAGATGGCTAAAAAAACAGAAGTGGCCAACTGGGTCATCAGATACCTTAACAGATTGTCGGATTATTTCTTCGTGTTAGCCAGATATTTATCCAATTTTTACGATAACAGTGAAATTACATGGAGCCCAAAGTTGTAAGATTGTTTTTTTTTTCTAATTTCGCAGAAAATCAGCAATAATAAAAAACAAAATATTATTAAGAGTTAAACTGTTATCGATATGTATTGGACTCTTGAATTAGCTTCTAAATTAGAGGATGCGCCGTGGCCTGCAACGAAGGATGAATTAATCGATTTTGCAATTCGATCAGGGGCGCCACTTGAAGTAATCGAAAACCTTCAGGAAATTGAGGATGAAGGTGAGGTATATGATAGTATTGAAGATATCTGGCCGGATTATCCAAGTAAGGACGATTTCTTCTTTAACGAAGATGAATACTAGTCGGTTCATCTTTCAGAGATGAAAAAACAAAACAAGGGGTTCATTTTTCTTACCCCTTGTATTTTTTTGCTGCCTGCATTTGTAAAAACAAATCGGGCTTTCATTTTTTATAAAACTTCCATTCTGAGCACCGGTTATTGATCAAATTGATACCCGCTGTAATCGTTACGTTTCACATCAAGCTCCATCTTTTTAAAATTAAAGATAGATTCATAATCTTTGGGTCTGTATTCTTCCAGCCATGCGAACCCGTCAAGTTTTGTAGCCTCGGGAGCCAAAATCAGGGGAGGGTTCATATTGCCTGATGGCTGGTTTCGCAAAACAATGGTATCCACTTTTCTGTTTTCAAGAAAGATAGTCAGATTACTGCTTTCGGCCCGGTTCACGCCAATTACATATTCGCGATCCTTAGGATAATAAATGGTCTGCCCGTTTCCGTCAACATCTATCTTAAACAATTGATTGTCTCTAAAGAAACCCGTCATCAGTTTTCCCTTAATCTGATTGTAGTGCATCGTATCTTCGGGTGCAATAAGAAATGCATTATCAATCATCTCGGCTTTGTAGAGGGCCCGGTTCCGGGTAAAGAGTTTAATGGTTCCCGCCGTCATTTGATTGCCCTGGGCCCAGATAACCGGTTCGTGGTAAAAAGTATTGGTACTGTCGCGAAAGTTGTAAACCATGGAATCACAACGCCCTTGTAAATCATATCTGTAAAACTGCACATGATGAAAAGCCCTGACAATTTTATTTTCGGGATCATCATCCACCGGATCGGCACGAAGTGTATCAGCATGAAGAAAGAGCGTATCGGTACCGTAAACCTGCTTTAGAACCGCACGGCGCGTAGCCATGGCACGTTCACTTAATTCATTGTAAAAGCCATAATTCCCGGTGATAATCACATTGTTGGCAGTGTCCTCAAGTTCCATGGAAGAGAATACCTCTCCAAAACCGTTTTTGCGGTCATAATAAATGGTATCCCCTCTCAGAGTCTGCTCTCCTCCATCGATGTAATTATTTTTCAACAAACGGGCCTCATCCTTTTTGGTATCATAAAATCCCAGCTCGGAATAGATGGTATTCTGATCACTCACAATATCGGTAGGACCCAGAATTTCTACAACTTCTGTTCTGGTATAATATTTTAGCGTATCGCTGTATATAAGGTAATCGGGATTGGTAAGCACCACACTGTCTTTAAAATTCACTTCTCCTGTTCGCGGATAATAAAATCCAAGTGAACTAACCAGCTCATTGCTTTCATCAACAATCTTCCCCCCGTTAAAATAGTAAGCCACATCATCCCGACGGTCATAATCAAGGTGATTGGTGGTCAGCACCACCTTTTTATTAACAAGGCGAACATTCTCACGCACCTGGGCCATTTCCTCATCACCGTCATAAAACAGTTTATCTCCATACAAATTGATGGTGTCATTCTGAATAACGTGAATAGATCCGAAAGCTTCAACTTTATTGGAATCTCTAAAAATGATGGCACTGTCGCAAAACATGATGGTATTGTGATGACGCATTTTTACATTTCCCTTTAGGGCCTGGACATTTTTTCCCAGCCTCTTTTCGGCACCCTCAAGGAAATCGGCGTATTCAATTAGAATCGTTCCCTTTCCTCTCTGTTCCTCCTGCGAAAAAGCTATTTGAGACCCGGTAAAAGTCACTAAAAGAAGAATTATTGCCTTCAGAAAATTCATACCTATCAGAATTTGTTTATTAAGGTCGTGTGCAACTCTAAACCCCTTTAAATAATTTGTGGAATTTGAGAAATCACACCTCCAGGCTCATTTAATAAATTTTGAGGAAAGGAAATAAAAGATACAAAAATCAGTTACTATCAATGTCATCACATTCACTTTTCAGGCTCCGCGGAACCGTTTCATCGGAGAACTCCACCCCGTCAGCAGATGCAGACACCGGAAAATACAAACGATTTTGAAGATTGGGTTGAAACAAATAATCAAAACGGATACCCGTCTCTTTTACCCTGCTCCCATCAGAATTCCAGTATGAAAGAATGCAAATTTTGTCTTCCGGAATCATTTTTGCCACATGTACCCCGTTCCTGCAAAGGATAAAAAAACCGGCCTCATCACCCGCAAAAACATAACTTTTAAGATAACCTGATTCAGGTGCTTTGGTAACATTCATCACAAAATCACCGGGATCTGTTTTCACAACCGGATAAATCCCTCCCTTTTCGGAGGCATTCAACACAATTTTTCCTGATTTTTGGTTAATCTCAATCCATACGTCTGCACTGTCGAGGTTCAGGGTATTGATCCCTGTCAGAAAATCGAACCCCCATTTTGTTATCTTTTCCGAGCCGGAAAAGCCACCATCAATCACATGCTTTTCCCTGATAAAAGGAACAGAGGAAGCAAAAGAAGTTTCATCGATTTTGCGAACAACAAGACTGGCATCGAAAGGATAGGGAGATAAAAAGATGGTGTCCCGGATATCAGGCTTTTTCACCACTTTATAATCAAGGCCACTCAGGAAACCGGATGCACTGGTGCGCACGGTAATGCCGAATCCACGACGGAAAGCTATACTAAACTGCCCGTTTTCATCGCTGACGGTATAGTTCTTCTGGCTTCCGGTTTCATCAATATTGGCCTGATAGGAGGAAGTAGCAAGAATTCGGGCGTTCTGAACCGGTTGACCGCTGCTTTGATCAACCACAACGCCCTCCCAGGAAATATTATAGGCTTCTCTGGCACAACTGCTGACCAGCAGAAGTCCGAAAACCAAAATAAACCCCCTGTTCAATGCACCCTTTCTCATCACCATTATTTTAGCCAGCCTTCAAACTCAAAATCACAATTTCTCCATTCGCCCGAGATAGAAATATAAGTCTCGCGCTGCTTCCTTTTAATCCAGTCATTAAATGTTTCTTCCTGTTTTTTGTTTTCCAGTATCCGCTTAATAGTCTGATAATCATCAACCATATTGGCACGGTGAGGTGGAGTTTTTTTCTGCAAACGCACAATAGTATATTGGTCCGTTCCCAAACGCTGATCTTTCATCATAAAAGGGTCAGAAATGGCTCCTTCTTCCATGTTTTCAACCACACGAGCGATGGTTGGAGGAATTTGCTGAAGTTCAAACTTGGTAGATTGGGTTTGCGGATTAATCACTGTACCTCCACTGGCCCGGGTATCCTTATCCATAGAAAAACGTAAAGCCGCATCCTCGAAAGAGATACTGTCTGCGCGGATAAGGGTCACCAAAGAATCGGCAACTTCCTTTGCTTCTACAATAGCCTCTGATGATGGTTTTGGTTTTAGCAAAATATGACGCACATTGATACGGTCGCCCTGACGTTCGACCAATTGCATGATATGGAATCCAAATTCGGTTTCCACAATTTTAGAAACCTTATTCTTTTCTCTCAAATTAAAAGCCACCTGCGAAAATTCGGGAACAAGGTTGGCTCTTGGTGTGAGTCCCAACTCGCCACCACGTGCGGCACTGTTGGGGTCTTCTGAATACAGCACAGCCAGGGTTGCAAAATCGCGTCCTTCGCGTACCTGACGCTGAAAATCACGCAAACGTCCTTTAACGCGGTCAATTTCATCCTGACTAATACGAGGGGTGATGGCAATTTTCTGATATTCGAACTGGGCTGGCATTCGAGGCAGACTATCCTCGGAAGTTTCTCTAAAAAACCGCCTTATTTCCATTGGAGTTACAGCAATATCTTTGGTGATCTCAGAACGCATTTGCTGGGTAAGCATCTGGTTGCGCACCAGCTCCCGCTGTTCTTCTTTAATACGCAGAATTGACTTGTTCAGCCACTCTTCAAGCTTCTCCCTGGAGCCTGCCCGGTTAACAAACTCGTTAATCTGACGGTCAACCGTCATCAGGACCTGGTTTTCGCTTACTTCGACACTATCTATTTTTGCTTGTTCCAGAAGAAGCTTTTGCACCATCATTTGTTCCAGAATATGACATTTCATATCACCGGCAAAATCAACCCCTTCCATCAAGGCTTGCTGATGCTGAAACTCAATATCGGAACGAAGCACAGGCTCATCACCCACCACAGCCACAACCTGGTCGATAACATTTTTCTGTCCGTGAACCATTAAGGTCGAAAAAATCAGAATAAAAAGAAAGGTAACTCTGCGGGGATGAATATTTATCTGCATGTAAAAAAGTTTTTTCATTAAAAAAGAACAATCACCAAAATGGTTATTAATAGAAATTTATCGTTTTCTTCTGGAGAGCTTCTTCATAAAGTTCCTTTTCAAGAGTCTTTAAAAATTCGCCTCGTTTTTTATTCAAAAGTATCGCTTTTATTCGTTCCTCCACAAAGCTAAGGGGAGCAGTACTCCCGATAAGCTCATAATCTGTCACCAGTAAGAAATACCGACTCTGTTTATCGGTGGTTTCATAATAACGATTATACTTCAAAAACCGTTCCTCATTTCGAACTGGCTCGGGCAAATTGGCATTGATGCGCTGAAACGGTATCCAGGAATCCAGAAATACATTGTACATTCTGGCATTTTGCAAACTGTAATTTTCCAGTGCCACAAGACTCTCCGGGTCAGCAGTTCTGCACCACCGGCGGATATCGCTTTGCCCGGGTGCATCCAGTGGAACTTTTATCAGCAAACCTTTGATGATGTTCTCCTGCAGCTTGAAATTGTCTTGCATCTCCTTGTAATATTGTTCAATTTCTTCTTTGTTGAGCAATGGAGAGTATTTTTGCTCCAGCATTTTCTGCTGATATTTATTCACTAATAAAGAAGTACGATATTCATCGAGCATTTGACTGACATCCTTTTCCTCATCTGTTAAATTTGATTCTGCCTGATTCAAAAACAATTTATTTCGCACCCAGCGGTTAATATACTCATCTGCAAGGGCTGCACTATCTTCTTTGTTTATATCAGAGGGCAGCACCTCATTTAGGTCATCCTCTTTCAATACTTCACTTCCTACTCTAACAACCGGTTTGCTGTCACCCTCCTTCACAGCACCTTCGCAAGTCAATAATAAAACGGTCATTACAACGGCAATGGGAATAATTAAAAGGGCTTTTGTGTTCATCAATTAATATTTCTTTAAACTTTCAGACATTAAATACAAACAAGTAAATCATGCTTTCTGCCTTTTGAATGCAATTAACAAAAAACGAACAGAGTTCAACTCAAACAAAGAATAATATTTTTGCAAGGTATCACAAAAATAATGGTTTGTTTGCAGGCTGGCAAACAACAGCAAAATTTTGAACTTCAAAAAAACAACAGCATGCCTCAATAGGCCTGCAGATAGCTGATAACGAATTGGTTGCAACAAAAACCTATATCGTACAACTCTTTGACAATAAAAACTTTGCGTCATTGCCTCTCGGCATTCAGACTTATTTAAAAGACCATTAAAAAAAACAACCCGGAAAAACGGGAGCGCTTAATCCGGGTCTGCTTCTAATTCATAAAAAATAAATATTATTACTAACGGGAATAATTGGGAGCTTCACGGGTAATGGTTACGTCGTGCGGATGACTTTCCGTCACACCTGCATTGGTGATTCGGGTAAATCTGGCTCCGTGTAAACCTTCAATGTTCCCTGCGCCACAATATCCCATTCCGGCGCGAAGTCCGCCTGTCATCTGATAAATGACCTCGTACAAAGTTCCTTTATAGGGAACCCGGGCAGAAATCCCTTCAGGAACCAGCTTCTTAATATCGTCTTCAACATCCTGGAAATAGCGGTCTTTCGAACCTTTCTGCATGGCCTCTATGGATCCCATGCCCCGGTATGTCTTAAACTTCCGGCCATTATAAATAATGGTTTCTCCCGGAGATTCCTCAACTCCGGCAAACAAAGAACCGGCCATCACAGAGTGTGCCCCTGCAGCCAATGCTTTTACAATATCGCCACTGTAGCGCAATCCGCCATCCGCAATCAAGGGAACCCCGGTTCCTTTCAGCGCTTTATGAACATCATAAATGGCCGACAATTGAGGCACTCCCACCCCCGCAATCACCCGGGTGGTACAAATAGACCCCGGACCGATGCCCACTTTTACGCCATCGGCCCCGGCTTTTACCAGGTCTAAAGCAGCTTCTGCTGTGGCAATATTCCCTACCACCACCTCCAAATCAGGAAACCGCTTCTTGGTCTCCCTCAGGGTATTCAAAACCCCTTTGGAATGCCCGTGGGCAGTGTCAATAACAATGGCATCCACATTGGCATCCACCAGAGCCTGAATGCGCTCAAAGGTATCGGCAGTAACACCTACACCGGCAGCAACCCTCAAACGTCCTTTGGAATCTTTACAAGCCAGGGGTTTATCCTTGGCTTTGGTAATATCTTTATAGGTAACCAGACCTATCAGCTTATTATTATTGTCAACAACAGGCAACTTCTCAATTTTGTGGCGCTGCAAAATATCAACCGCGCTTTCGAGATCGGTAGTCTGATTAGTAGTAATCAAATTCTCTGAAGTCATTACTTCTGCAATGGCACGGTCAAATTTCTTTTCAAAACGCAGATCCCGGTTGGTCACAATCCCTACCAGATATCCACCATCATCCACCACAGGAATTCCCCCAATTTTGTATTCACTCATCAATTCAAGAGCATCTGCCACGGTTTTGTCCCGTTTGATGGTGACCGGGTCGTAAATCATTCCATTTTCGGCCCTTTTAACAATCACCACCTGCTTCGCCTGTTCTTCGATGGTCATATTCTTATGAATCACACCAATCCCCCCTTCTCTGGCAATAGCAATGGCCAGTTGCGATTCGGTAACGGTATCCATGGATGCGGACACGATAGGCGTATTCAATATAATATTCCTTGAAAAACGAGTGGACAGGTCCACCTCTCGAGGCAATACTTCCGAGTAGGCAGGAACCAGAAGTACGTCATCAAAAGTCAATCCATCGGATGTGATTTTGTCGTTGAGAAATGACATGAGCTGATGCTTTTTAGGTTTAAAAAAATTTTGGCAAAGGTACGAAATTCTCTTTTCTTTTGCAGAACCGATTCGATAGATTATTTGATTAATTTTGTCCGTATGGCCGACAATTACGTTGAGATATTAAAAAAGCACTGGGGGTTTGATTCTTTCAGACCGCTTCAGGAGGATATTGTACGATCGGTTGGACAAGGAAATGACACGCTGGCTCTGATGCCCACCGGGGGTGGAAAATCGATTACTTTCCAGGTTCCGGCTCTGGCAACCGACGGGCTCTGCCTCGTGGTGACCCCGCTAATAGCCCTGATGAAGGATCAGGTGGAAAACCTAAAGAAAAATGGTATTAAAGCAGCGGCCATTCATTCGGGCCTTTCTTACCGGGAAATTAAGGTCACTTTCGACAATGCCATGTTTGGAGGCACAAAGTTTCTTTATGTCTCGCCCGAGCGGCTATCCACAGAACTATTTCTTGAGAAACTTCCTTTCCTTAACATCAATCTTATTGCAGTAGATGAAGCCCACTGTATCTCTCAGTGGGGATATGACTTCAGGCCCTCTTATCTGAAAATTGCAGCCATCAGGGAAATTATCCCCGACACCCCTGTTCTGGCACTTACAGCAACTGCCACTCCGCAGGTAGTTGAAGATATTATGGAGCGGCTATTATTCAGAACCAAAAATGTATTCAAAAAAGATTTTGCCCGGCCCAACCTGGCTTATGTTGTACGTCCAACGGAAAACAAAGAACAGGAATTGGTAAAAATCCTTCAGGCGGTGAACGGATCAGCAGTGGTCTATGTGCGAAGCAGAAAAAAAACGCGCGAATATGCCGATTTGCTCCTTAGAAACCACATCAGTGCAGATTATTTTCATGCCGGACTCACGCAAGTCAGTAAAAACGATCGGCAGGATAAGTGGAAGAACAACCGCACAAGGGTAATGGTCGCCACCAATGCCTTTGGTATGGGAATCGACAAACCCGATGTTCGTGTTGTTGTTCACATGGATGCTCCAGACTCACTGGAAGCATATTTTCAGGAGGCAGGTCGTGGCGGTCGCGATGGGAAAAAAGCCTTTGCAGTACTTTTGTGGAGCAACAACGATAAAGTAAAACTCAACAAGCAGGTAAGAACAACCTTCCCCGAACCGGAAGCAATAAAGAGAATATATGATGCCCTGGGTAATTTTTTTCAGCTGCCGGTAGGTGCCGGTTTTCAAATGATATATGATTTCGACATCGGAAAGTTCTGTAGTGCCTTTAGTTTTAACATCCTTCAGGTCTTTAATTCTCTAAAAATCCTGCAAAGAGCAGGATATCTGGCACATACTGAAGAACTGGACATTCCCTCAAAGGTGATGTTCCTGATGGAAGGAAACAACCTTTACAAGTATCAGGTGTCCAATGCCGCAATGGATCCTTTCATTAAAGTTTTGTTGCGCACCTACACAGGGCTTTTTACGGAATACACTTCCATTAACGAAGCAGATCTTGCAAAAAAAACAGGCACTACAAGTGACGTTATTTACAAAGCACTTCAACAACTTTCCAAAGCAGGAATCATCCACTATATTCCCCGACGAAAAACTCCTTTGATTACCTGGCTGCAATCGCGTGAAGAGTTACGCCACCTGCGTCTCCCTCCGGAAGTTTATGAAAAAAAGAAACAACAATATATGGATCAGACAGGAGCCGTGGTGGAGTACGGTTCCTCAAACCACATCTGCAGAAGTCGTTTTTTGCTCAACTATTTTGGCCAGAGTAAATCCGAAAACTGCGGCGTTTGCGATGTTTGTCTCTCCCGAAAAAAATCGGGTCTGAAAGAAGAAACTTTTTCTGAAATTGAGAAATCACTGGAAACCATGCTAAAAGAATACCCCATGGAAGCCGATAAAATAGTGGACACTCTACCTTTTGAAAAAAAGGATGTCTGGGAAGTACTAAAGTGGCTGGAGGACCATGAATTCATCGGACAAATGGAAACCGGCGAGATGGAATGGCTCAAATAAAAATCCCTAAATTCAGAAAATGTCAATCGATTTCCAGAACTTTGTACCCTGACTATTAACTTTGTACACAAAAAAGGGTTTTAACCTGATTAAACACTACATTATCAATATTTATCACTAATTTTGCAGCGAATATGCAAACAGATTTTGAACATCCGGTTTATTCGAAAAACGTTTTAGAGTTTGTTACCGTTGCCAAAGAATTTTGCGCCTGGCTGGAAGGAACTCCTTCATTCCCCCGCAGAGAATTTGTGGAAACGGGACGAATGATGTTGCCATTGCTGTACCTGAAAGCATCTGGCCTGCCCAAGCCTGGAACCATGCTTGAGGACGATTTCCTGGAAAAATTTGTGGCGGAGGAAGAATATCAACAAATCCTCAATGCCGTGTTGGTATAGATGGGGCCCTACAACGACTATCTGGAAGTTTTCACTGCCGATATGCAAAACAGTGTTGAACCTCTGACCGCCACTATCTCTGAAAATTTGGCCGATATTTACCAGGATGTAAAAGACTTTTTGATGAGTTATCGCACCGCGGTAACGGAAATCATGAATGAAGCACTCATTGAGTTGGTAGAAAGTTTTGAAGAATTTTGGGGCCAAAAACTGGTTAATGTTCTGCGGGCCTTTCATGAAGTTGCCTTCAACGGTGAAAACATTGATGAGGAGGAAGATGAAACCGATCCGACAGAAGACCGTAGAAACACTGAAGACTGGTTGATTTCGAAAATGCAAAAAAACTGGCAGGACGACCACGAAGAAGACAGGAATCATATTTAATTTTTTCCGGGCGGAAGCACTCCCACCCGGCCATCAGTAACATTTTAACTGAATGCAGCATACAATATCAAAAGACGCTATAAACGAATTACCCTTAAAACAATTTGAAGGGAAGGTTACAGTGATTGAAGATCCGGAGCGAGTCACCGAAATTGTAGAAAAACTTCAAAAAGAAAAGGCCATTGGATTTGATACCGAAACCAAGCCTTCATTCAAAAAAGGAGTCTCACACGACATCTCCCTGTTACAACTCAGCACCAGAGACGAAGCTTTTCTCTTCAGATTACCCAACACCGGATTCAACGGCTCACTGACAAAATTAATGACCAATCCTAAAGTGGTTAAAGTAGGGGTTGGCATCCGGGATGACCTTCGCGGTCTGAAACAATTAAACAGTTTTATTCCAAAGGGGTTTGTAGAACTTCAGGAAATGGCTCCCGAATACGGAATAGAAGTACTGAGTCTGAAGAACCTGGCCGGTTTATTACTGGGATTCCGGGTATCTAAACGTCAAAGACTCTCCAACTGGGAAGCACAGGAATTATCGGAAGGTCAAATACTTTATGCCGCAACCGATGCATGGGTATCCTTGGAAATATACAACAAATTGAAAGAGCTTAAACCGGTTAAAACAAAAACCACTAAAACTCAAGCACAACCAAAAAGCTCATAACAGCCAACCTCTATATGGAATTTGCTAAAATTATTCTAAAACCGGGAAAGGAACAAAGTATTTTACGGTATCACCCCTGGATATTTTCAGGCGCAATCAAATCTGTTTCCGGTGAAATAGAAGAAGGAGATATTGTAGAAGTACTGGACAGCAACAACAACTTCCTGGCCATCGGACATTCACAGATAGGTTCCATATCAGTAAGAATTATCTCCTTTACACGGGTGGTTCCTGATGAAAATTTCTGGGAAGATAAAATTAAAAAAGCATTAGCAGTACGGGAGAAAGCAGGTCTGTTCAATAATCCGGACACCAATGCCTTCCGGCTCGTTCATGCGGAAGGCGACGGAATGCCTGGACTAATCGTAGATATTTACAACCAAACGGCTGTCATGCAAATTCATACGGTTGGAATGTATCTCATCAAAGACACACTGTGCAATGCTTTGCGAAATGTAATAGGGCCCAACCTTAAGGCCGTCTATAACAAATCAGAAGGAACCATTCCCTTTAAAGCCGATGTGAGCCCTGAAAATGGCTTCATGTTTGGAAAAACAGATGATAAAACAGCCATCGAAAACGGTTTGCGCTTCAATGTGGACTACGAAAAAGGTCAAAAAACAGGCTTTTTTGTGGACCAACGTGAAAACAGGGCACTACTGGAAAAGTACAGTAAAGACAAAAAAGTGCTGAATCTTTTCTGCTACACAGGCGGCTTTTCATTCTATGCGTTACGGGGCGGAGCTTCGGTTGTTCATTCGGTTGACAGCTCCGAACGGGCCATTGAACTGACCAATAAAAATGTGGAATTCAACTTTCCGGGAGACGAGAGGCACAGGTCCTTTGCCGAAGATGCTTTTAAATATTTAAACCACTCCGGGCAGGATTACGATCTAATGATTTTGGATCCTCCTGCTTTTGCCAAACACCTCAATGTAGTACCCAACGCACTGCAGGGCTACCGAAAGCTGAACACCAGAGCCATTGAAAAGATAAACCCGGGAGGAATTATATTTACTTTCTCCTGTTCCCAGGTAATCAGCAAAGATGCGTTTCGAAAAGCAGTGTTTTCAGCTGCTGCCAAAACCGGACGCAACGTCAGGATTCTGCATCAGCTGGAGCAACCCGCCGATCATCCGGTGAATATTTATCATCCCGAAAGTGAATATCTGAAAGGATTGGTTCTCTTTGTAGAGTAACACACTCTATTTATTTCAGGAAAACGCCAATTACTGCGCAGCTCTCGTTTTTGGGGCAGTCATTTACGAAAAACTTAAAAGAAAATATTTTGAAATTTACAGAATTTGGCTTCTCCCAGGAAGTAATTGACGGACTGGAAGCCATGAGATTTGAAAAAGCAACTCCTGTTCAGGAAGCCACCATTCCCCCGATCATGAAGGGGAAAGATATGATTGCCTGTGCACAGACAGGTACCGGAAAAACGGCTGCTTATTTGTTGCCGGTGCTCGACCGCCAGGTGCAAGCCAACTCTGAAGGCCTCAACACACTGGTGTTGGTTCCTACCCGTGAACTGGCCATGCAAATCGACCAGCAAATGGAAGGCTTTGGCTACTTTTTGTCCATCACCTCCATTGCAGTTTATGGGGGAAATGATGCCGGACTCTGGAACGCTCAAAAAACCGCTCTGACAACCGGTGCCAACGTCATTGTTGCTACCCCGGGACGCCTGCTTCAGCACCTGAGCATGGGTTACGTAAAAATGGATACGCTAAAACACCTGATCCTCGACGAAGCAGACCGTATGCTCGACATGGGTTTCTACGAAGACATCATGCAAATCGTCTCCCACATCCCCAAAAAGAGACAAACACTGATGTTCTCAGCCACAATGCCTGGAAAAATCAGAGAGATGGCCCGCGAACTTCTGTCAGAGTATGAAGAAGTCAACATCGCCATGTCCAAACCTGCCGAAGGAGTTTTACAAGGTGCCTACATGACCTATGAGCCACAAAAAATTCCATTGATCAACAGCCTGTTAAAAGGAAAAGATCTGAAAAGCATAGTGATTTTTTCATCTACCAAGCAGAAGGTGAAAGATATCCAACGCTCTTTGCAGCAGAACCGCTACCCGGTTAAAGCCATCCATTCAGACCTGGATCAGAAAGAACGTACCGAAGTGATGCGTGAATTCCGAAACCGAAACATCCAGATACTTGTGGCCACCGATATTATTGCACGTGGAATTGATGTGGAAGGAATAGACCTTGTAATTAATTTTGACGTTCCCAACGATGCAGAGGACTACGTTCATCGCGTAGGGCGTACTGCCAGGGCCTCATCCACCGGTGTGGCACTGACATTCATCACCGAAAGGGACCAACAGGACTTTAAAAATATTGAAGAACTGATCGAAACGACCATAATTAAAATTCCTCTACCTGCTGAAATTGGTGAGGGGCCAGAATACAATCCCAAATCCTTTTCAAGGAATAAAAAGCCTTTCAACCGAAACAAAAAAAAGGGTGGAAAACCTTCAGGGAAATACCGGGGAAAAGACAATAAATAGCAGCCTTTCCGGCGAGATTAGTGCGCCTCATAAAGCAAGACAGATTTCGGACAATACCCAAAAGGAATTGAATTCCACAACGACGATGGACAATCCAGTAATTTCAGGTAATTAAAAAAATCCATCGTTGGAAGAAAACTATCAAGGCTGTATGGGCCGGGCTGCGCCCTGTTTATGCAGCTTTCTCATATCCGCCTGTTTTTATGATTGAGTTTAATCTAAAAAGATGTTTTTTAAACCCAGCCTGCATTATTCAACCTTTAAAAACACTCAAATTAAACCGTTCACGATGCAAACCATTCCAAAACTAATTGCTGAAAAAACCGGTATTTCCACTACCCAAATAAACAACACCATCGAACTGCTCAAGGAGGGAGCAACCATTCCTTTTATCAGCCGGTACCGGAAAGAGCGTACCGGAAGCCTCGACGAAGTTGCAATTGGAGACATCAAGGAAGCTTATGATAAATTCCTGGAACTGGAAAAACGAAAAGCCACCATCCTAAAAACCATTGAAGAGCAGGAACTCCTATCCGATGAGTTAAAAATCCGCATCGAAAATTGTTATGATGCCACCGAACTGGAAGATATTTACCTGCCATACAAACCAAAAAGAAAAACCCGTGCAACTAAAGCGAGGGAACTGGGACTGGAGCCGCTGGCTAAAATAATCCTAAAACAGGAGGAGCGGGATCCGGAAACCCGGGCTGCCTCATTTCTTTCTGATGAAGTGCCTGATGTGGAATCAGCACTACAGGGTGCCAGAGACATCATTGCTGAGTGGGTAAACGAAAATAAGACAGCAAGGGAGATTGTGCGAAACAGCTTTCAGCATCACTCGGTAATTTCGACCAGGCTGGTAAAAGGGAATGAAGAAGCAGGCGCCAAATACCGCGATTATTTCGAATGGGAAGAACCACTCAAACGATGTCCTTCGCATCGTTTCCTGGCAATGCAACGTGGTGAAAAAGAAGGATTTCTCAAATTGGCTGCTTCCCCCGAAGCAGAGAATATTCTGCCACGTTTAAAGCAGCTTTTTGTAAAAGGAAAAAATAATTCTGCCGACCAGGCAGAACTGGCCATTGAAGATGCTTACAAAAGACTGCTGGCCCCATCACTGGAAAATGAGACCATGGCAGCCTTTAAAGAGAAGGCCGATGAAGAAGCCATCCGGGTATTCAGCGACAATTTAAGACAACTTCTTTTGGCTCCCCCATTGGGGCAGAAACGTGTGCTTGCCCTGGATCCGGGCTATCGAACCGGTTGTAAAGTCGTGTGTCTGGATGCACAGGGTGAATTATTGCACAATGAAACAATTTATCCGCATCCGCCTCAAAAAGAGACTACCAAGGCAATGAAAAAGCTGGATTCACTTGTGGATGCCTACAAAATAGAAGCCATTGCTATCGGAAACGGAACGGCCTCCAGAGAAACCGAGGACTTTGTACGTAAAACCAAATTCAACCGCGACTTACAAGTGTTTGTGGTTAGCGAAGACGGAGCCTCCGTGTACAGTGCTAGTAAGGTGGCACGGGATGAATTTCCTCAATACGATGTAACGGTACGAGGATCCGTTTCCATTGGGCGCCGTCTGATGGATCCGTTGGCCGAGCTGGTGAAGATTGATCCAAAATCCATTGGAGTAGGCCAATATCAGCACGATGTGGACCAGCACAAACTCAAAGATGCTCTGGACCGGGTTGTAGAATCGGCCGTGAACAGTGTGGGTGTGAACCTAAATACCGCGAGTCATCACCTGTTGACCTATATCTCCGGACTTGGCCCGGCGCTTGCAAAAAACATTGTGACTTACCGCAACGAAAACGGCCCGTTTGTGAGTCGTGCGGCTTTGAAAAAAGTTCCCCGTCTGGGTGCTAAAGCATTTGAACAGGCCGCTGGATTCCTGAGAATCGGAGAAGCCAAAAATCCGCTGGACAACACGGCTGTCCACCCTGAATCGTACCCCATTGTATTACAAATGGCAAAAGATTTGGGCTGCGAAATTAAAGATCTGATTAAAGACAGGTCACTCAGAGAAAAAATTAACCTTAACCAATACGTCACGGAAGGAACAGGCCTCCCAACCTTGAAAGACATCATGCAGGAGCTGGAAAAACCCGGACGCGACCCCCGTCAAACCATCAAGGTTTTTGAATTTTCCAGAGATGTACACACCATGGAAGACCTCAAGCCCGGCATGAAAATTCCGGGAATCGTCACCAACATCACCAACTTCGGCGCCTTTGTGGATGTAGGCGTTAAGCAGGACGGACTGGTTCACATCTCGCAACTGGCCGATCGCTTCATCTCCAATCCTAATGATGTGGTGAAACTGCATCAACACGTGGAGGTTAGAGTTCTGGAAGTGGATGTGGCCCGCAAAAGGATCCAATTGTCGATGAAAAACATGTAGAGACGATTCATGAATCGTCTATACATGAATCGTATTTACAACACAAAAAAGGCGGCCCGCCGGGTCGCCTTTTTTCTATTGTCTAATACCAGGTCAACTACTATTTTATCACAATCTTTTGTGTAAACACCTTCGAGCCTGTTTCAAGATGGAGGAAGTAAATTCCGGGTTTTAGATCGGAAACATCAACAGGAAAGTCTTCTTTATTCAAAATATTGAATTCCTGTTCAAAGGCCTTTTTGCCTTCCAAATCAAAAATTTTCACAACCACATCATTTCCGGAATTGCCGGGAACATCAATGTAAATCACTTCAGAAGCCGGATTGGGGAAAATCTCCAACAAACCGTCCTGTTCTTTTTTAATATTGGTGGGCTCTCCTGGAGAAACCCTTAAAGCATATTCCTTTTCTTTGTTTTTATCCTGAGAAACAACTTTTAGAAAATGAGTCTCATTCAGATCAAAACTTTCCTCTTTAGAAAGAAGCTCGTCGCTGCTACCCCTGTAAATACGGGCTTTTGGCGAAACAGAAAAACCAGCTTTCACACTTGAAACATCAGCCGTAGTAGATGCGTGAACGAGGATCTCACCAGCTTCATGGTCTATGGAAACGGGCATTTGGCCGTCATTGATTCGAACAGCATCAACCCGTGCTCTTCTTCCAGGCTCGGTGACACTAATTTTTACATTCCATATTTCAGTGGTTAGGTCATCCTGTGCCGTAAGGAAATAGGTCATTCCTCCGGTAAAGTTGAGTGTTCCAACTCCGCTGAACTCCTGCTTACTTCCAATATATGCTTTTGCTCCGGACGACAAACTAAAAGAAGCGGTCAGATTGTTTAAATCCTTCATCTCTTCATAAAGATACCCATAAGGCACCACAACCCTAATCTCATTATTTTCCGAATCAATCGTGTAATTATCAGAGATGTTTCTTCCCTCAGCATCTCTTAGAGAAAAACCGGTAAAGTTGGCTTCTGATGATGGTTCTTCAAACTCAACTTTTAAGTCCCAGAACTTTTGAGTTACCCCATCCTCTGCCTCAACAGTTAAAACCACCGGTTTCGATAAATCAACAGTAAAAAAAACAGCCCGAACACCTATCTTTCTTCCGTTAATATAGTAGGTGTTAATCGTTTTGCTATCGATATATCCTATTAATTGCGATAAATCAGTACCATAAGGCATCGTGAAAGTTATTTCATTCTTGTCCTCATTCAACTTCCCCCGGTAATCCCAGCTACTACCCAGGAAAATATAGGAAAAGTCAACACTTTTACTAACCGGCAACTTTTCAATTACGACCTCGTATTGAACTTCGGTTCCATCCTGTGCGATAAAACTTAATTTATTATTAGCAGTCAGGTCGTGATTAATGGAATATCTTCTCGTGGTGCCACTGTAAGAAATACTAACAAACTCTCCGGCATACGAAGCATCCCGATTCAATGTTAATCGAATATTGTAGCTATAATCATTTTCCCCAATCAGGCTAACGGAGCCCGGAACAGTTAAATTAATCGTACGATTTTCATTATCAATACTCCCAAATAAAACGGTAGAAAAATACTCCAAGGAATAATAATACTGAAAAGCTGAAATCTCCACCTGAGATGAACCGGGCAGAGTTTCTACCGCGACATACACAAATACTGTGTTCAGCCCATTTTCTGAAACAAGTTCATACCTTACAGAGGATGAAAAATCCTGTGGTGTCACCCCGCTGATCTGCTCATCTCCGTCAACATAAACTTTTACACCTCGGGCAAGATTAAACTCGGGCCTCAGATTTTTCAAGTCCGTGCCATGAGGCATTTCAATATTCACCTGTCCGTCTGCAAACTGAGACTCCCCTACCTGTTCGGGGATGCGGAAAAATGGATTGCTTCCCCATATCTCATCCGATGGAAACAGACGGATAACTTTAATCGTCCAAAAAGAAGAAACACTTCCATCAACAGTGGACAATTCATAGGTAAGATAGTTGGTGAAATTGTTTTCCGTATTTCCACTTATCTGGTTCACTCCATTTACTCTGGCAATATATCGGGATTCAGCATAAATTCGCTGGCCCCGGCTTATAGAAAATTGAGCAACAAGGTTAGAAACATCCACATCATGGGGAACTTCAAGCTCAATAGTCTTGTTAGGCCAATCAATAAATGAATCGCCCGACTGTCCATTGAGCGAGAAGGTACTAAAACCTAAATCGTAAACAGGCCTCTGTCCATCGGGTAAGATCTCGTGAACCCGAACCAACCAAAATTCAAGCAGAGAGCCATCGTCAGCCGACACCTCATATTGTATATAACGGGAGAAGTCATTTTTTGTAACTCCGCTTTGCTGCACCTGACCATCCACCTTCACAGAGAAGGTTCCATCCTGATCAACATTTTCAAATGTCGCTGCAAGACTGGAAAGGTCAGTCCCCATGGGACAGAAAATGTCAATAGTATTATTCTCAATATTTATTTCACTCTCTTCGGTCTGCCCGGGAACAGAGAAATAAGAAAAAACATGTTTCCCTTTGAATTCATCAAACTCCTCAAAAACATTCAACTCGTAATAGCCTGAAGAACTGCCCCAGCCGGAAACAAAAACCAGGTAATCCTTCCCTCTGTCGGTGGAAAATACCACTTTTGAATTCAAACCGCTAAGGTTTGGGCAACTGGAATTATTATCATCGTTGCGAGTAATGCATTCCCAGTCGTCTCCATTGCTCTCAAACACATACAGATAGGTATCATACTCTGACCCACAGGTGTTTAATTCAAATTCACTATCCCTTCCATCAATGCGATACAAATGCCCTCGCTTAGTAGTGGTTGTGTTCGAAGAATACGTTACTGTATAGAAGGGAGCATCCGAGGTATTTCCCGAAAGGAATTCCTGAAACCTGTCAATTTCCGGAACATCATAAATCTCTGACCGGCTGGGCAAAGAATTTCCCTGACCAAAGGCGGGTAAAATACAAAACAGAGCGAATAGTAAAAATATTTTTCTCATGATATTTCAGGCAAAAAGAAGATACAAAACATTTGATACGGCCAAAAAGAAACGACTTGACATCAAAAAATGAGCAATGAAGGAAATTCTTCAACGGCACCGGTTTTTTTCCGGAGGGTTCTCAACATATTTCATTTCCCCGTACACACGACACAAAACCGGGTAACAGGGCAATAAAATCAAAATCCGGCATAAACACTGAATAGCTCCGGATAAAAAGAAAGGCCTGTTCCCAAATCGCTTTAGGAGCAGGCCTTATAAATTATTTAAAAGGTAAATCCAAGTTTCACCATCGGATTGGTAAGAATATTGACTGAATGGTTATCGGCATCAAGCGCTTCCATTCCGGGTTGAGGAAACATCTTAGCTACAGAATACATATAACTAAAAGCTTTCACTTCGACACCCAGGAAGAAACCTTCCCCAATATAATAGTCAACACCTCCAACCACACTTCCACCAAGTCCGTAAGTCTCAGAAACCTGTTCCCCTAAATCATCGTCCAACAGAGTAAAATCTTTTCGCTGGCCGTAGTTCATATTTAACTGACCTCCGGCATAGGGAAAAACCCGTGTGCCGCCGGTGGAGAAATAGTAATCACCGCCAACATTTAAGATATACTTATGAAAACTGGTTGATGGAACATCGGAATAAGAAGGAATGATCATATTGGGCAGTCCTTCAATACTGTTATCCGGATTAGGCACACCGGGAACATCCTGTTGAGCAGGAGTATTGCTAATAGTTCCCATACCACTTAAACGTACAGCTATGTTGCTTGCCACAAAATACTTTCCTTCCACCCCTATCATATTCACCAGTGAATTATTGTAGGTGGATGAAGTAGAATTGGATGGTGCAAAAATAGAATAGCTGTTTGCATTTTTCTGAACAAATTGAAGATCGTCAAAATCTTCGGCATGTCCCAGTTGCAGGGAAACAGAAATATCTCCTGCCTGTGCTCCAAATCCTCCCTGAGCCATAACCAAACCAGCGGATATGATTAGGACTATACTTAAAACAAATCTTTTCATTAGGATAAGGATTTAAAAATTCATACTTAATTTATATGGGCGGGAACCCGATGTTCCCGCCGCTATTTAATAGGAATTTCTAATCCTTACTCAGCTGAAAACTGAGCATACAAATCATCAACGATCGACTGATAATGATCTCTCTGAGTTTCGAGAGCAACAATGTCGCTTTCAATACCGGCAATTTCGTCCTGCTTCTCAGCAATGCGCTCTTCCTGAGCATTGATTGCGTTGATACCGGTTTCAGAACCACTATTAACAGTAGCTTCAATTTTTCCTTCAAGGGTTTCAATCTCGTCTTCAAGAGTTTCAATTTCAGTCTCAAGGGTTTCAATCTCAGATTCAAGAGTTCCGAGAACACCATCACCTTCAGACTCACCCTTCAATGTATCAAGAAGCGATTTTTTCACTTCAGTAGCAGCCTTGGCAGATTCATAAGCGGCAGTAGCAGCCACCTTAGCATCTCTTGCATTGTTAAACGCAACCAGCAATGCATCGGCCTGAGGTTGCAAATTGCCTTGTTGTGCAACAATCTCATCTCTCTGGGCAGTCCATTCGGTAATGGTGGTGTTCAACAACACCACCAAATCGTTAAGTGCAGTAATTTCAGCTTCCTTAGTTGCAATATCTTCGTTCTTCTCATCAATATCAGCCTGAATTTCTGCAGCACTGGTAATGAAAGGATTAACCATATCGTTGGTCAACTCTTCAATTTCATCAGCTTGATTGTCATAAGCTGTCTGAGCTGTTTCATAGTCAGTTTCAGCTGAAGTTTTCAAAGCTTCTGCATTGTCCATTGCAATTTTGTAATCATTCTCAGAAGCGGGGACTTCATTTCCGTCAGTTCCATCAACCAAGGTGTAAGCATCATCCATAGCTTGTTCAGCAGTATTCATTGCAGTCAGGTTTTCAGTAGAATTATCTACATTATAGGCAGCAACAGCCTGCTCATAAGCATCCTGCTTAGCAAGATAATCAGCATATTTGGCATCATAAGCATTCTTCTTTGTAAGGTAATCGTTGTTATAAGTATTAAAGATAATTCGCTTACTCTGAAGTTCAGGGGCCAACACATCATTCAATTCATCTGTTAATTCGGAAATTTCAGTATTCTTATCAGCCAAATTTTCCTGAAGAACAACCAGCTCATCATTCAACCCTTCGAGTTCATCTTCCTTAACTGTGATTCCGTCTGTAGCTTCGCTCACATCCATGTTAATAGCATACACCAAATCATCGTTGTCCACATCTTCAACATACTCAAGTGTACCACCACTGGTTACCAGGTCAATATTGTCATTCAACTTTTCAATGTCGGCATCAATATCATCGATAAGACCCTGCAGATCGCCAAATGCAGAAAAGTCAGGATTTGTACCATCAGCAACATCATCAAAATCAGTATAATTTGCAATCGCTTCCAAATCATCGCGGAAAGTCGTCAAGTCATTAATAGCAGATTTGTAAGCAGCATCAGCGTTTTCTTTAGCAACTCTTTTGGCAAGAGAGTCAGCCTGCAAAGCCTGGTACTCACCCTCGACTGTTTCGATAAGTGAAGCAATCCCACTGGGGTCTGCCAAAGCAGTCTCCAGAACTTCCAAAGCAGCTTCCTGCTCGGTCAGTTCTGCTTTCATATCGTCCAGGTCAAGAGAATCCTGAGCCAACTGAGCTTTAGTATCACCCAGATTGTATTGCAAGTTAATCAGAGAAATCTGAGCATTATACAATAAACCTCTTTTGGTTTTCAGTTGAGTTAAAACGCCGTTCAAATCACCGATAGCTGTATTCAGTTGGGAATTCAACTCATCGTTTAAACCATCTGCATCCTGAACAGCAGCCAATTTTGCCTGATGTTGCAGATCGGCCAGTTGTAAATTGAGTTTTTCCTGAGCAATTTCCATCTGTATGGCAGCCTCGGCCATAGCCAGGTCAATTTCAGCTTGTTTGGCAGCCTGATTAAGGTCTTCAGTCAGCAGAAACGTAGCCAGTTCGGCTTCCATCTTAGCAATTTCGTTTGCATTGGTGGCCTGCTGAAGAGCATTGGAAATTCGTTGTTGTTCAGCCAGGGCCGCTTCCTTTTCTGCCTGAGCTTCCTGTACTGAAGCCTGAGCCTGCTTGTAAGCAGCCTCTGCATTGGCAAGGGCAGCCTGAGCTTCAGCTGCTGTAGTAGCAGCAGTTGCCTGAGCATTTAACAAGCCGGCCTGGGCCTGTCTGAGGGCTTTTACACCGTCAGTTTCTTCATTCTTAACACATCCGGTTGTGAATAGGAGTCCGGCCAAAACAGCCGCACCGGTCAGGAGTTTTAAATTTTTCATTTCAATAACTGATTAAAATTAAACACAGATAAAATAATTCTGGATTGGAGCGTAAATTTATCAATAATAATTCATTTAATAATTAAACTAAACTCTATTATTGATAAACCAAACACTATTAAGGTATGAAAATAAGATATCTATACACCAGCAAAATGTATTTGGAAATAAACACCGAATTTCTGTGAAGTCTGCTGACATAAATGATTCAAAAACAGCAAGCTTTCAAAGTCATTCTCAACTGACAGCAGAGCAAAATTACCAGAAGATTCTAAAGAACAATCACATATATCAATGCGTTTTCTGAGCCATGGGTATTGTTTTCTGAACGGATAGTTTCAGACAACCAATGAATCATCAATTACAAAATCCGGCCTTCAATTACTATATTTGCAAAAACTAACTAATTACCAACCAATCCTTATGCAAGAACTCACCAATATTCTAACGACAATTGACCGTATGATCGGAGGGTCATCCTGGTTTGTTTACCTTTTACTGGGCACAGGACTGTTCTTTACCATTTATCTGGTATTTCCACAGATAAGATATTTTAAATACGCCATAAAAATAGTGCGTGGGAAATTTGACAGAGAGGGTGACGAAGGTGACACCAGTCATTTCCAGGCACTCACCACGGCCTTATCGGGAACCGTTGGCACCGGCAATATTGCAGGAGTAGCCCTGGCATTACACCTGGGCGGACCAGCTGCCCTTTTCTGGATGCTGGTTACTGCTCTGATTGGAATGACCACCAAATTTGTGGAGGTTACCCTTTCTCATAAATACCGGGACAAAGCATCTGATGGCTCCATCAGCGGTGGACCAATGTATTACATGAAAAAGCGGCTGAACCTGAAACTGCCGTCCGGAAAAGTAATTAAAACGGGAAGCCTTCTGGCTGTTACTTTTGCGGTTGCCACCATCTTTTCTTCTTTTGGAACCGGTAACCTGCCACAAATCAACAGCATCTCCAATTCTCTTTTTGAAACCTTTGAAATCCCGCACATCCTCACCGGAGCAGTTTTAAGCATCTTTTTGGGCTTCGTTATCCTTGGAGGCATCAAAAGAATTGCCAGGGTAACCCAAACATTGGTTCCGGTGATGGCTGTCATCTATTTCACAGGCGCCTTAATGGTTATCATCTACAATTACGAGAACATCATTCCATCCCTATCGGCCATTGCCTCAGGGGTGTTTACCGGGAGTTCGGCGACTGGTGGGTTTTTGGGAGCATCAGTAGCTTTTGCTTTTAACCGCGGAGTGAACCGCGGACTCTTCTCCAATGAAGCGGGTCAGGGCTCGGCCCCTATTGCCCACGCAGCCGCCAGAGCACACGAACCCGTATCGGAAGGACTCGTAGCCCTTCTGGAACCCTTCATTGATACCATTATAATATGTATGCTTACAGGATTGACGCTAATGGCATCGGGAGTCTGGAGCGAAAAATTTGAAAACCGTTTTCAGATGACCGACATGGAAATCGTGGAAGGCTTTTATACTGATGAAAACCGGGAAATCCTGCGAGACCACTTGTCAGGCAAAAAAACCCTTCCCCTATTCAGCGGAAATATGGAAATTGTCAATGGTACACCGGCAGATAACATCACCATTCTTCATGCCCGTTCGGTTGCTGAAGAGGTAAATATTTATCAAAACCAGCAGCCATTCTCCGGGGCCGTAAAAGTCATAAAAGGCCAATTAGCGCAACCGGATAAATACACTATTGAAGGAAAATCGCTGCTGCACAGTGCCCCCCTGACCACAGTCGCTTTTTCCAGAAGTTGGCTGGGAGAATACGGCAAATACATCGTGTCCATTGGCCTGCTGCTGTTTGCTTTTTCCACAGCCATTTCCTGGAGTTATTACGGAGGCAGAGCGGTCACTTTTCTTTTCGGCATCAAAGGGATATTGTGGTACAAAGCCGTTTACATCATTGGATTCTTCCTGGCCTCCTTTACCGACACCACCATTGTTTGGATTCTTTCGGGAATTACCATCGCCCTAATGACCATTCCCAACCTGATAGGCCTTCTGATCCTCCACAAAGAAGTGAAACAGGAAGTAAAAAGTTTCTGGAATGAATACAATGAAAGCTTTCCGGATGAAAAAGGACCAAAATATTGATATCTAAAAAGGAAGTAACAGAGAATAAAAGCTGAACAAAAGTTCAATAGTCCATTAAAAAAAGCTTAAATGCAGAGACGCAATGATGCCGCGTTTTTATTATGAGTGAGTGGCGGCTCTCCTATTTAATTTTACAATAAACTGATTATTAATTATTTGTAACCCCGAAGCTTCGAAATAACGGAGTATTGAAAGTTGATTAGTCCATTTAACCTCAGACTTAGTCTCAATTTTCATTGGACCCTGGATTTCAGCCAAGGAACAAAAGTATAATAAATGGTATCGCTAATCGTCATAGGATTATTTATTGTGGGAATCGGAATCGGACTGTTATTTAGGAAGCAGTCTCGATTTCTGAAAGTCACCGAGCCCCTTATTTCGCTTGCTATTTTTGCCCTCCTTTTCTTTCTGGGGATTTCTGTGGGAACAGACCCACGCATAGTCCAGAACATCACGATCCTGGGATGGCAGGCAATTTTGCTTAGTAGCGGAGCCATTTTGGGGAGTCTGTTTCTGGCCCGCCTGGCAGCTTCCTTTTTCAGGAAGGATGAAGAGAAACCCCCGAAAGCACCTCAGGAAAAGCACAAAACGCTATCGGTCAAATGGTTCATCAATCTGATAAAGAATCAAAGCCTCTGGATTCTCCTTTTTTTTGTTGGTGGAACAGTAGCCGGACAGATGGACATCTTCCCGTCATTTTGGGGAGATGCAATAGTTGCCACCGCCACGTTGTACGTGATGATGGTTTTGGTCGGTGCCGGGTTGGGAGCAGATCCCCGGGCGTTGGAAATTTTGAAACGCACCAGTTTCCGTATTCTCATGGTTCCGGCCATTGTGATTGTGGGGAGTATTGGGGGTAGCTTGCTGGTTTCATTCCTTATTGATACCGTCGACGCAACCAACGGAATGGCAATTGGTGCAGGTTTTGGCTATTACTCCCTATCTGCCATTTTCATAGGTCAAATCAGTGGAAGTGAGATGGGTGTCATTGCCCTTTTGGCAAATATTTTCCGGGAAGTTATTACACTGATTGCAGCGCCTTTCATGGTCAAATGGTTCGGGAAACTTGGTGCCATTGTATCGGGCGGCGCAACAGCCATGGACACCACCCTGCCCGTCATTGTAAAAGCCACAGGAAAAGAGTATGCAGTAGTTAGTATTTTCAGCGGGATTGTTCTTTCTTTACTGGTTCCGGTGTTGGTGCCTTTCATTTTGGGCCTCTAACAATTATAGAGAACCTGGAAACTGAGGTTTAGACTAAGGCTGAAAGTTGGCCCCCAAACCCAGAACTCAGGCCTCAGAACTCACGACATGCTCAACCACCTCATCACTTTCAACCACCCCGTCGCGCAGGCGGACAATTCTTTTTGCATGACGCGCAATATCCTCTTCATGAGTCACCAACACAATGGTGTTTCCGGCGGTGTGAATGTCTTCAAACAGGCGCATAATATCCACTGAAGTTTTGGAATCCAGATTTCCGGTTGGCTCATCTGCCAGGATAAGTGATGGTTTATTCACCAAAGCTCTGGCAACGGCAACTCTTTGTCGCTGCCCCCCTGACAGTTCATTGGGTTTATGTGTCATCCGATCGGACAAACCTACATTTCCCAGGGCCTGACGTCCTTTTTCGTATCGTTCTTCTTTTGCCACACCGCCATAAATCAATGGAAGCACCACATTGTCCAGGGCCGAATAGCGAGGAAGTAAGTTAAACGTCTGAAAAACAAAACCAATCTCACGGTTCCGGATTTCTGCCAGCTGGTCATCGCTCATGCGGCTCACATCGGTTCCATTCAGCACATACCGGCCAGATGTTGGCGTATCCAGAGCACCAATCAGATTCATCAGGGTAGATTTCCCTGATCCTGACGGGCCCATAATGGCCACATACTCTCCTTTCTCGATAGAAAGTGTCACTCCGTTCAGAGCTTTAACTGTCTGTGTACCTACTTCGTAATGTTTTTTCAGATTTTCGATTTGAATTACCGTTGTATCCATTAATGGGAAACTATTTAATAAACGTGTTTTTATAAGAACAATTATCCATAAGCCTTAAGGAAAAGGCAAACAACCGTTTTAATTTACAGACATCAAAATTTACTCCTTTGATAAAACAAAGAGTCAATGGTTTAAAAAAGAAAAAAAAATCGGCTACCCCTTATCATTTTTTTAAATCCTAATCCCTTTAAATTACTCCGACAAAATCTTACAAGAATTTTACAAAAAACACTATGCAATTTAACTGGTGCAGATTTCTTTTACAGCAGACTATTCGGTTAATATCTCAATACATAGTGCTGTTTGGTACACTCTTTTCGGAAAAATACAATTCCCATCCGGAACAAGTCTATTGAAACAGTAACATCCGGGCGACCGGCAATTTCATCCCATGCTTTCTCCATTCCAGGCGACCAGTGAATATCGTCAAACACAAAAATAGTATCATTGTGGCTTTTCTTCAGACACAACTCAAAATACTCCAGAGTGGTTTGGTATTGATGGTCACCGTCAAACAATACAAAATCCACTTTTTCTGTCTGTTCCAAAAAAGAAGGCAATACCTCCTGAATCTTCCCATTCAACACTTTTATATTTGTCGCTCCGGCACTCTCAAAAACCTGACCTGCCACTCTGCACAAGGCTTTATTTCCCTCAATCGTGGTCACTCTTGCACGTGAATCAGGAAGTGCGAGATAAAGTGTGCCAATCCCTGTTCCTGTCCCCAGTTCAAGAATATTCTCAAACGCTTGCCAGTCAATCATTCTAAACAGCAGTTCTCCGTATTTAGCGGGGATACTTCCTTCCTGAATTAAATTCTTTATATATTTTTCCTTTGCCGGATTTACAGAAGGGGCTCCATACGACTGAACATTTACTTTTCTCTTGCTACGTCTGAGCATGTCACGCGCTGCATTAACTTTATTAAAGCCATAATATGGAAGTTGCTCATAAACCAGTTCCCGAACAAAGTAAAATACAAAAGGAGAATGAATGCCAAATCCTTTTGCATGTCGGGCATAAAGAAAGTACCTCAGGAGGACTTTAACACGAAATAATACCAATGATAATTTCAATTCTTGAATCTTTGAGAAGTTAAAAGTTCCCGATAAAAGTAAACGAAGTTGTTCTTTAAACCAAAAATGGATTTAAAAAACCATTTTTTCGAAATCAGTGGTATCCGGTTAAAAGATTGAAATTGCTCCTATGCATTCCTCATGAAGAGACATTCGGTGCCATTGCAAGCGAAGCAAACCTTTTTCAAGAAATAAGTTTCTCCGGACAATGATGTTTCGAAGTTAAAAGTCGAAAAAGAGACAGCACATAATTTAAACAACCACAATTCCTTTTGATGTTTAACTTTTTTTATACATTTTTTTTATACCTTGCAATCATTGACTAAAAATGAATTACAATTCGTTTTATTACAAACCCAAAATTCACTTTAAACCATGAAGAAGTTATTTTTCATTGCTATCGTGTTTGGCCTAATTTCATGTGCCGGACAAACTGGAAAAGACAAAAAAGCTGAAGAGGCTGCTGAAGAAAAAACAGAAAATGTTTCAGAAGCATTAGAAGACGCAGCTGCCGAAGCTGAAGAGGTGGCTGAAGATGCTGCTGATGCTGCAGAAGAAGCAGCTAAAGATGCCGCTGATGCGGTTGAAGAAACAGCCAAAGATGCTGCTGATGCAGCAGAAGAGGGAGCAGAAAACCTGAAGGAAGAAACTGAAGAATTGTAAAAACAGTGCCTTCATTCATCATCAGGAAAAAGATTAAGAGGTTGTCCCAAAAGACAGCCTCTTCTTTTTGCAATTACTCAAAGTCATCACATCATTTGTTTCAAATCAAGGTTTCTCCTATTTTTGAACTCAAGTTATGTCTGATCTCTCTACACACAATATAATGTATCTGCCTGGGGTTGGCCCCAGGAAAGCAGATATTCTAAAAAGCGAACTAAAAATTGTTTCGTTTGAGGATCTGCTGTATCATTTTCCCTATCGATATGTGGATCGCAGCAGGTTTTATTCCATCAGGGAAATTACCGGCGACATGCCCTTCATTCAGGTAAAAGGAAGAATCACCTCACTTAAACTGGCCGGAGAAGGCCGGGGAAAACGCATGATCGGAACATTCAGCGACGAAACCGGCAGTCTGGAGCTGGTATGGTTTAAAGGACTTAAATATCTCAAAGAACAAATAAAACCCAATGAAACCTATATCCTTTTTGGAAAACCATCCAAATTCAACAACACCATAAATGTTGTCCATCCCGAACTGGATAATGAACAAAAAGGGAAAGTACCATTTTTCGCAGGTCTTCAGCCCTTTTACAACACCACCGAGAAAATGAAAAGCAGCTATCTCGGTTCACGGGCTATGTTCAAACTGGTACAGAATGCATTTCAGACATACAATTCGATAATCCCCGAAACACTCCCCCCACACATCATTGAGCAGTTAAAACTGATGAACATCAACCAGGCATTAAGACACATCCACATGCCACCCGATGCTCAAACACTTCAAAGAGCCTCCTCTCGCCTTAAATTTGAAGAGCTCTTTTACATTCAACTCAACATTCTGAGACTGCGTAACCAAAGAACGTTCAACATCAAAGGACACATTTTTTCAACTGTAGGTCGCTATCTCAATCGTTTTTATGCTGAAAACCTTCCGTTTGAGCTCACCAATGCGCAAAAAAGGGTAATCAAAGAGATCAGGCGGGATATGGGCAGCGGTCACCAGATGAACCGGCTGCTCCAGGGCGATGTAGGAAGCGGAAAAACCCTGGTGGCTCTGATGGTGATGCTCATTGCCATTGACAACAACTTCCAGGCCTGCATTATGGCACCCACAGAAATTCTGGCAACACAACATTTCGAGAGTATCAGTAAGATGTTAGATGGTTTGGATATTCATGTCGGCTTGCTCACCGGTTCAACAAAAAAAGCTGCCCGTGAAAATTTACACGCAAGACTCCAATCGGGAGAACTCAACATACTTATTGGCACTCATGCGCTCATTGAAGACACCGTTAAATTTCACAACCTTGGCCTGGTGGTAATTGATGAGCAGCACCGATTCGGAGTAGCACAAAGGGCACGACTATGGAAAAAGAACCTTTCGCCACCCCATGTTTTGGTGATGACGGCCACCCCCATTCCCCGGACACTGGCCATGACAACTTATGGAGACCTGGATGTATCGGTAATTGATGAACTCCCTCCCGGAAGAAAACCGATTGAGACCACTCATGCTTACCACAAGAAACGCCTGGGACTCAACAAATTTGTGAAAGAACAAATTGATGCCGGTCGTCAGGTCTATGTGGTTTACCCATTGATTGAAGAGTCGGAAAAAATGGACTTTCAAAACCTGACCGACGGCTTTGAGTACATGAAAGAAGTTTTCCCGAATAATACCGTTTCGATGGTTCACGGAAAAATGAAACCGGCCGATAAGGATGCGGCCATGCAGGAGTTTGTGGCCGGACGATCACAAATACTGGTATCTACAACCGTTATTGAAGTAGGCGTGAACGTTCCCAATGCTTCCGTCATGATTATTGAAAGTGCCGAACGATTTGGCCTGTCTCAGTTACATCAGCTCCGAGGCCGTGTAGGGCGTGGCGCCGAACAAAGCTACTGCATTCTGATGACCGGTTATAAACTCTCCGCAGAAACCCGCAAACGCATGGAGATCATGACCGCTACCAACGATGGATTTGAAATTGCCGAAGCCGACATGAAACTTCGCGGGCCCGGAGATCTGGAAGGCACGCAGCAATCGGGACTGCCCTTTGAGCTAAAAATTGCCAACCTCGCAAAAGACACACGGCTGCTGCAAATTGCACGCAATGTAGCCTCAGATATTTTAAAGGAAGACCCCTTACTGGAAAAACAGGAAAACGCCATTCTTCGGCGCCAACTGAAAAAGCTTGCACAACAAAAAATGAACTGGGCAATGATTAGTTAAATACAGAAAAAAATCCTCAATCTAAATTCGTCTAAATTATCCCATCCTCTCCCTGCTATCATTCAATGAAACAAGATATTAAAAGTTATTTTAATTTGTTCTAAACAAAAAATAGACCCCCTCTCTATCCAATCATTCCCATTTATATACATTTGTGCCGCACAAGGGGTATAAAAACATGTCAGAAAACAAACAAATAGAACACCAGGGCATAATAGAACAGGCTGATGGGAACCGCGCAACCGTGAGAATTCTGAGTCAATCGGCCTGTGCCTCATGCCATGCCAAAGGCGTTTGTACTGCAGCCGATCTGCAGGAAAAACTAATTGATGCCTCGTGCGACCGTCCATACCAACACGGTGACAGAGTAACGCTGGTTGGCGAAAGTAAACTGGGGCTTCAGGCTGCCTGGTGGGCCTATATCCTTCCATTGTTTTTAATTATTGCCGTTCTTATCACCACCTACACACTAACCAAAAATGAAAACCTTGCCGGCTTGCTGGCATTGGGAATCCTGGTTCCTTACTTCCTTATCATCAGGTTATTTAACCATAAGTTTTTTAAAACATTTTCTTTTACCATAAAACCATCTACGGAGTAGTGTTATGAGTATTGTTTTGATTACCATATTAACGCTGGCCGGCCTGGGCGCTTTGGCTGCAGTGATACTTTATCTGGCTTCCCAGAAATTCAAAGTCTTTGAAGACCCCCGCATTAATCAGGTGGAAGAAGCTCTTCCTGCTGCAAATTGCGGAGGATGCGGATTCCCCGGCTGTCGTGCCTTTGCAGAAGCATTGGTAAAAGCAGATGACATTTCAGACCTGAATTGTCCGGTAGGAGGAGCCGATGTAATGGCTACCGTAGCCAATATTCTTGGAAAAGAAATGGGAAAGTCCGATCCCCTCGTGGCTGTGGTTCGCTGCAACGGAACCTGTGAGCATCGTCCACGCCTCAATGAATACGAAGGAGCCACCTCGTGTGCCGTTGCTGCGGCACTTTACGGAGGAGAAACAGGCTGCTCCTACGGATGCTACGGACTGGGCGATTGCGTGGAAGCATGCGATTTCAATGCCATGTATATGGACGAAAAAACAGGATTGCCGGTTATCATTGAGGACAACTGCGTGGCCTGTGGAGCTTGTGTGGACGCCTGTCCCAAAGAAATCATTGAACTCCGTAAAAAAGGCCCCAAAAGCCGTCGGATTTTTGTCAGCTGTGTCAACCAGGACAAAGGAGCAGTAGCTAAAAAAGCTTGTGATGTGGCCTGTATCGGGTGCGGAAAATGTGCTAAAGTTTGTCCATTCGATGCTATTACCATCGAAAACAATCTGGCGTACATTGACTACGATAAATGTCGTTTGTGCAGAAAGTGTGTCCCTGTTTGTCCTACAAATGCCATTCATGAGATAAACTTTCCCCCGCCAAAGCCAAAACCGGCAAAAGAGCAGGAACCGGCCAACACACCCGAAAGCAGTAATTAATTTGGACGTTCACTAAAAAGAAATATCACCGTGCTTAAAACATTTTCCTTAGGAGGTATTCACCCGGCCGACCGCAAAATATCTGCCGGTAAAAGCATAGAAGTGCTGCCCCTACCCAAACGAGTGGTGGTACCTTTGGCCCAGCACATCGGAGCCCCGGCAAAAACCGAACTCAAAAAAGGTGACCAGATAAAAACTGGTCAGGTAATTGCCAAATCCGGTGGCTTTGTGTCGGCCAATATCCATTCTCCTGTTTCCGGAAAAGTTTTCAAACTCGACGAGGTCGTTGATGCTTCCGGATACCGGAAACCTGTTATCATTATTGATGTGGAGGGGGACGAATGGGATGAGTCCATCGACCGGTCGGAAACTTTAAAGACTGAAATTTCCCTTTCTTCCGAAGAAATAATTAAAAAAGTTGGAGAAATGGGGATTGTCGGCATGGGAGGAGCTACTTTCCCTGCTCATGTGAAACTATCACCCCCCCCCGGTAAAAAATGTGATGTTTTAATCATCAACGGCGTGGAGTGTGAACCTTTCCTCACCAGTGACCATCGTGTTATGCTGGAAAAAGGAGATGAACTCATTGTCGGCGTAAAGATTCTGATGAAAGCACTTAAAGTTGACCGGGCCGTCATAGGCATCGAAAACAATAAGCCCGATGCCATCCAGCATCTAACAACGCTTACAGAAAACGAACAAGGCATAGAAATTCAGCCTTTGAAAGTTCAATATCCACAGGGTGGTGAAAAGCAACTCATTGATGCAGTTATTGGCCGTCAGGTTCCTTCAGGGAAATTACCCATCGAAGTAGGAGCGGTTGTTCACAACGTGGGAACCACCCTGGCTGTTTATGAAGCTGTTCAAAAAAATAAGCCGCTGATAGAAAGAGTGGTCACCGTAACCGGCCCCGGAGTCAGCAAACCATCCAACTTCCTCGCGCGCATCGGAACACCTGTCAGTCAGCTCATCGAAGCCGCGGGCGGACTGCCCGACAACACCGGAAAAGTAATTGGTGGAGGCCCCATGATGGGTAAAGCACTTTCCAACCTGGAAGTACCTATAACTAAAGGTAGTTCAGGCATTCTGGTTCTCCCACACGAAGAAGCGCACCGCAAACCTGTAGAAAACTGCATCCGTTGTGGAAAGTGTGTTTCGGTATGCCCGATGGGACTAGAGCCTTATCTTCTTATGATTGAAGCAGAAAAAGAACTTCTTGACCGCGCCGAAAGTGACAACATCATGGACTGCATCGAATGCGGATCATGTAGTTTCACCTGCCCGGCCAATCGTCCGTTGCTGGACTACATCAGGCTGGGAAAAGGCAATGTGGGAAAAATCATACGAAACAGAAACTAATACAAAGCATCATATAAAATGAACCAAAAATTAGTTGTATCTCCATCCCCGCATGTTCACAGTGGCGATTCCGTACCCAAGAATATGTATGGAGTAATCATAGCACTGATCCCGGCTCTGTTGGCATCGCTGTGGTATTTTGGCATCGGGGCACTGATAGTCACGCTCACCGCTATAGCGGCCTGTGTTTTATTTGAATGGGTGATTCAAAAATACCTAATGAAAGCCACACCGTCGATTTCTGACGGTTCTGCCGCGGTAACAGGTTTGCTCCTGGCATTCAACATGCCCAGCAATTTACCCATAGGACTCATTATTATTGGCGCTGCGGTTGCAATTGGAATTGGGAAAATGTCGTTTGGTGGTCTGGGAAACAACACCTTCAACCCGGCATTGGTTGGACGGGTGTTCCTACTCATCTCATTTCCGGTGCAAATGACCAGCTGGCCTGTTCCCGTTGCCTCACGTTTTCAGTATCTGGATGCCACCACTGGAGCAACACCACTGTCAGTAGTTAAGGAAGGTTTGTCTTCAGGCGCCTCTTTATCAGAATTAATGGGCGAAATTCCATCCTATCTGAATCTTTTTATGGGAAATATGGGAGGTAGTGCCGGGGAAATTGCAGGAATAACGCTTGTATTGGGTGTTCTTTATTTGCTGTGGCGCAAAATCATTACCTGGCATATTCCTGTCAGCGTTCTTGGATCAGTCGCTGTATTTGCTGCCATTCTCAATATTTCAGACCCTGAAAGTTACGCAGGCCCCTTGTTCCACCTCCTTACCGGAGGCGTTTTACTAGGTGCCTTTTTTATGGCCACTGATTATGTAAGTTCTCCCATGTCGAAAAAAGGAATGTTGCTCTATGGTGTTGGGATAGGTTTAATAACAGTTCTTATCAGAGTGTATGGTTCTTATCCCGAAGGTGTTTCATTTGCAATCCTCATTATGAATGCATTTGTTCCGCTCATTGACAGATATATGAAGCCAAAACGCTTTGGAGAAAAAGTAAAGACAACAAAAGTTCAAAAACAATAAAGAAGGACGATTGTATGGGCAAGAAAGAATCCACACTCCCAAGCATGGCACTGACCCTGATTGTCATTACTGTGATAGCAGGAAGCACGCTGGGATACATATACAAACTGACAGCTGGCCCCATTGCGGCCGCCAGCGAACAGAAACAACAGGAAGCCATCCAGCTGGTGGTTCCGGTGTTCGACAACAATCCGGCACAGGAGATGTACAAAATTGCCGCCGATGGTGGTGATTCACTCAAGGTATTCCCTGCAAAAAAAGAGGGCATCAATGTGGGCGTGGCCATCGAAAGTGTGAGTCACAAAGGCTTTGGTGGTGATGTGAAAATCATGGTTGGCATTTTACCCGACGGAACCATCAATAATTACGCTGTATTGGAACATAAAGAAACGCCCGGCTTAGGAACCAAGATGGATACCTGGTTTAAGCCATCAGACAATGCAGATGCAGGACCTTCGGGCAATGCCTTTGCCAACTGGCTTTTTGGCATCAAAAGCGATGCCGGAGGAGGCAACACCAGCATTGTCGGGGCAGACCCCTTGAAAACGAATCTGACCGTTTCTAAAGATGGTGGTGACATTGATGCCATTACTGCTGCCACCATTAGTTCCAGAGCATTTCTGGATGCCGTGCAGAAAGCATGGGCTGCTTACAATGAAAATGCAGATGCCTACAGCTCTGCAACAACCAAAAACAATGACGCTCAGGAAGGAGGTGCCCAATGAATCAATGGAAAAATTTCTCAAAAGGCTTTTTCAAAGACAATCCGGTATTTGTAATGCTACTGGGTATGTGTCCCACACTGGGAGTCACATCCTCTGCTGTAAACGGACTTGGCATGGGACTGGCGACTACATTTGTACTCGTTATGTCCAACATCGTAGTGGCTCTGGTAAAGGATTTCATTCCAGATAAGGTGCGTATTCCCTCATTCATTGTCATTATTGCATCCTTTGTAACGGTTGTTGAAATGGTTATGCAAGCTTATATCCCTGCCCTTTTTGAGGCCCTGGGACTGTTCATCCCGTTGATTGTGGTAAACTGTCTGGTACTGGGACGTGCCGAAGCATTCGCATCCAAGAATTCCCTGGGGTCGTCCATTATTGACGGACTCGGAATGGGACTGGGTTTCTCCATGGCATTGACGATGCTGGGTTCCATCAGGGAGATTTTAGGGAGTGGAAAGATTTTTGGTTTCTCCCTCTTTGCTGAAAGTTACGGGATGTTGATTTTCGTTCTTGCTCCGGGAGCATTTATTGCATTGGGTTATCTGACCGCATTCATCAATAAAGTACGCAAAGCCTGAGGAAGGGCAGTCAGTAATTATTAGTCAGTAGTTGATAAAAAGAAAATACCATGACTTATTTTATCATTATCATATCAGCAATATTTGTCAACAATATTGTACTGAGTCAGTTCCTGGGAATTTGTCCATTTCTGGGCGTTTCAAAAAAAATTTCTACCGGAATCGGAATGACCGGTGCAGTGACCTTTGTGATGGTTATCGCGACCATCGTCACCTATTTTATCCAGAAACTTATTCTCGAGCAATTCAACATCACCTTTCTGCAAACCATTTCATTTATTTTAGTGATTGCAGCTCTGGTGCAGCTTGTTGAGATTGTCCTGAAGAAGGTAAGTCCCCCACTCTATCAGGCCCTTGGCGTATTTCTGCCTTTGATAACCACCAACTGCGCCATATTGGGTGTTGCCATCATGACGGTAAGCCGCGATTACAACCTGGTGGAGGCCGTTGTTTTCTCAGGTGCATCTGCTCTGGGTTTCGGACTCGCCCTCATCACATTTGCCGGTATCCGTGAGCAACTGGATTTAGTGAATATCCCAAAAGGTATGCAGGGTGCTCCTATCGCTTTAGTTGTTGCAGGATTGCTTGCCATGGCATTTATGGGATTTGCCGGTATGGTTTAAAAAAAAATTTGAAAAAGCGGATTTTTCAGAAACATATAAAAGCTTGCAGCGTAAACAACGTTGCAAGCTTTTTTTGTCCGCAAAATGATGTAAATTTGCGGTGTTACTCAATAATTTCGAAACAGATTGGAAGGGAAAGAGAATGACTACCAGAAATCAACTCAAGACATTTAAATTTTTATCGGGAAGTGCTTTAATCCTCGCTGCAGCTTTTGCGTGGGGTTTATTTACCTATTCGGCAGAGCCTGAACAAAACGAGCCCGCTCCCACTCACAATGAGCAGTTTCAGAGCGAATACAATATTTTTTCATTGCCGGTGCCGGAGAATCCTACATTTGCAGGTGAGCCCGTACCTGTTGAACGCTCGTATATCCGGGAAAATCTGGATCGGGAGTTGTTGGTCAACACTTACTGGCAATCACAAACCTTATTATTTATCAAGCGGGCTGCAAAGTATTTTCCAATTATCGAACCCATTCTGAAAGCAGAAGGGGTTCCCGATGATTTTAAATTCCTGGCTTTGGCAGAAAGTGCACTTATTATTCGTTCCGTTTCTCCAGCGGGAGCAGCAGGTCCCTGGCAGTTTATGAAAGGAGCCGGAACCGACTATGGCCTGGAAATCAACAGCCAGGTTGATGAACGTTACCACATTGAAAAGGCTACTTCTGCCGCAAGCAGATTCCTCAAAAGCAGCTACGAAAAGTTTGGCAGCTGGACTTTGGCCGCTGCTGCCTACAATGCAGGCAGAAGTCACGTTATCGGACAATTAGACAGACAAAAGACCAACAACTACTACGATCTTTTGCTGAATGATGAGACCGGGCGGTACGTTTACCGCATTATTGCGATTAAAGAGATACTGGAAAACCCTGTCAGTTATGGTTTTCATGTAAAGGAAAGAGACTTGTACTATATGGAACCCACCTATACTGTGGAAGTGGATAGTACCATCAGCAATTTTGCTGATTTTGCCCAGAGTTTTGGTCTTTCCTATAAAGAACTAAAAGACTTGAATCCATGGTTGAGAGACGATCATCTAACCAATTCAAGAGGAAAAACTTATCACATAAAAATTCCTGAAGAGGGTGCTTTTATCCGAAGCAAGTTTCAGAATCAAACACACGCTGCATCGGAATTAGACGAACAAACACAACAGTGATTTTCTCCTGAACGAGGTGTGATTGGCGTGCCGCCAGGTTTTTCAGATTTTACCACCAATGAATGCCTGCTCTGGACTCTGTTGAGTCTGGTTAAACGAAACACCCGGCAAAAATCCGGGTGCTATTCTTATGATTTTTTTCAACCCCCAGCCTCAAACGTCCCGCTTCTATCCCATCTGTTCACACGAATATTGTATACCACTCCCTATTTACAATCCACTTCCATCACTCCGGTGTTAAAAACTCTTTTTCTCCGTTCCTGACTTTTGCTATCTTTGTAAGTTCCAAAAAAATAGTACGTGAATACACCGAAAAACAACACATTACCCATAGAGAGCGACCTTGAGCAGATTGAAGTTTTGGGTGCCCGTGTGCATAACCTTCAAAATATCGACATTATCATTCCCCGCAACGAACTGGTGGTTATCACCGGCCTCAGCGGGAGTGGTAAATCATCACTGGCTTTCGACACCATATATGCCGAAGGTCAGAGGCGCTACATAGAAACTTTTTCAGCTTATGCTCGTCAGTTTCTCGGAGGACTGGAACGACCCGACGTGGACAAAATAACGGGGTTGAGTCCGGTTATCTCCATTGAACAAAAAACTACCGGTAAAAATCCCCGGTCAACGGTTGGAACCACCACTGAAATATATGACTTCTTTCGTCTTCTTTACGCACGAGCCGGAGATGCCGTTTCGTACGAAACAGGCGAAAAAATGGTAAAACACACTGACCGTCAGATAATTGACCTCATTCTTTCGGAATTTAATGACCATGATGTATATATCCTTGCCCCAATGATAAAAGGCCGGAAAGGACATTACAAGGAACTCTTTGAGCAGATTCGAAAGAAGGGATTCCTGAATGTCCGGGTGGACGGTGAAATTAAAGAGATAAAACATGGTATGAAGCTCGACCGCTACAAGAATCATTTTGTAGAGGTTGTAATCGATAAACTCAGGGTATCGGAGAAAGACCGTAAACGGCTGGAAGAATCCGTATCGCTGGCCATGAAGCAAGGGAAAAACATAATGATGGTAATGGACAAAGAGGGTGACAAACCCCGCTACTTTAGTCGCCAACTGATGTGTCCAACCACGGGTATTTCGTACAACGAGCCGGCACCCCACAATTTTTCATTTAACTCTCCCCAGGGCGCCTGTCCCAAATGCAAAGGACTGGGTTTTGTGGATGAAATTGACCTCGAAAAAATCATTCCCAACGACAATGTCTCCATCTATTCAGGTGGCATTGTTCCGTTGGGCCGGCACAAAAACAACCTCATCTTCTGGCAATTAGAGGCATTGGCGGCCCGCCATGACTTTAAACTGAAAAGTGCCATAAAGAACATACCAGAAGAGGCATTGGATGAAATTCTCCATGGCACCGCCGAACCCCTCAAGTTAAAAAACACCCCCCTTGGCGTTTCGTCTAATTACTCTCTGAGTTTCGACGGGGTAATCAGCTACATCCACAACCAGCAATCTAACGAAACTTCACAGAAAGCCCGGAAGTGGGCCAATCAGTTTATTCAAAAGACGGTATGCTCGGCCTGTAACGGACAGCGACTCAATAAGGAAGCTCTTCATTTTCTGATTGACGGGAAGAACATTGCCGAAATCAGCAAGATGGATCTAAAGGAACTTTTTCAATGGACTGAAGGAATTGAAGACCGCCTCTCAAAGAAACAGAAGGCCATCGCCACTGAAATTCTGAAAGAGATCAGGTCAAGATTGGGATTCATGCTGGATGTGGGATTGGAATACCTGGCCCTTGACCGCAGCGCCATGACTTTATCGGGGGGAGAAAGCCAACGCATCCGGCTCGCTACTCAAATCGGCTCTCAGCTGGTAAACGTGCTTTACATCCTGGACGAGCCCAGTATTGGTCTGCACCAGCGCGACAACCACCGGCTCATTGAATCGTTAAAACAATTAAGAGATACCGGCAATTCCATTCTGGTAGTGGAACACGACAAGGATATGATGATGGCTGCCGACCACGTAATAGACATGGGCCCCCATGCGGGTCGTCATGGTGGCGAAGTCGTAGCACAGGGAACACCCCGCGACATACTGGAATCAAACTCCTTAACAGCCGATTATCTCAAAAAGATTAAAGAAATTCCAATACCCAAAGAGCGACGTACGGGAAACGGGAATAATCTGACCATCAAAGGTGCATCCGGAAACAACCTGAAAAACCTCACTGTCTCATTTCCTCTGGGGACATTCATATGTGTTACAGGCGTTTCGGGAAGCGGGAAATCCACACTCATCAACGACACGCTCTATCCCATCCTCAACCAGTACATTTACAAATCGGTGAAAGACCCGCTGACTTACAAAAAAGTAGAAGGTCTTGAATATGTGGACAAGGTAGTTGATGTAGACCAGGCTCCACTGGGCCGCACCCCGCGCTCCAATCCTGCCACCTACACGAAAATGTTTGATGAGATCAGAAAACTGTTTGCGGGATTACCAGAGGCAAAAATCAGAGCTTACCAACCTGGCCGTTTTTCGTTCAATGTGGCAGGTGGACGTTGTGAAACCTGTAAAGGAGGTGGCGTACAGGTAATAGAAATGAACTTTCTGCCCGATGTCATGGTCGAATGCCCCGACTGTCGCGGGAAACGGTACAACCGTGAAACACTGGAAGTCAGATTCAAGGGGAAATCCATCAGCGATGTACTGGATATGACCATCAACCAGGCGGTTGAGTTTTTCGAAAATATTCCCAAACTGGTTCCCCGGTTAAAAGTGCTTCAGGAAGTAGGTCTGGGTTACATCAAGCTGGGACAACCCTCCACCACTCTGTCGGGAGGAGAATCGCAACGGGTGAAACTGGCTGCCGAACTAGCAAAAAAAGACACCGGAAAAACAGTTTACATCCTTGACGAACCCACCACAGGCCTGCATTTTGAAGATATCCGGGTATTGCTCGAAGTACTGAACAAACTTGTTTCCCGGGGAAATACAGTCATCGTTATTGAGCACAATCTGGACGTGATAAAAACGGCAGACCACATTATCGACATCGGGCCCGAAGGGGGTGGCCGCGGAGGAGAACTCATCATCAGTGGAACACCCGAAAAGGTTGCACAATGCAAAAAAAGTTTTACCGGACAATTCCTTAAAAAAGATGAAGGTCTCTAACCTGCATTATTCAGGAAAGAACTTTCTGCAAAAACCCTTTCCCAAACGAAATTTACAGATTGCGGGAAAAATAACCTATTCAAAATTCAAATATGAAAACGAACTTGCGCATAAAATGTCTCAACCATGATAAATCCTTCAATATACAAAGGGGGACAACCCTCAAAGAAATTGCGGAGAATCAGAAAATATCATTAAAGCACCCCATTTTAGGGGCAATGGTCAATAATAAAGTCAGGGAGTTGTCTTTTGAAATTTATAACCCCAAAACCATTGAGTTTTTTGACATCACGCATAAGGATGGTATGAGAATGTATATTCGCAGCCTCTCCTTCTTACTCACAGCCGCTGCAAAAGAGGTGTTTCCCGAAGCCACTCTGCGTATAGACCATTCGGTAAGCAAAGGCTTTTACTGTGACCTGCACGGCACAAAGAAAGTTTTATCAATAGAGGATGTTTTCGAAATAGGCCGGAAAATGCGTGAGATGGTTACTCAGGACATTCCTTTTCTGCAATTCAAAGATGAAACCGACGATGTAATTGACCTTTTCAAAGAAAAAGGTCTTGATGACAAAGTTGAACTACTGAAACACCGGGGACAATACTATTCCACCTATTACTGCTTAAATGGGCACCCCGGTAAGTATTATGGCTTCATGGTTCCCTCAACCCGCTATCTGACGGTTTTTGACCTCAATAAATATTACAACGGAATGCTGCTTCAAATACCCAACCAACAGAAACCGGAGGAAGTCCAGGAATTGGTGGAACAAACCAAAATGTTTGAAATCTTTCGCGAATTCGGACATTGGAACCGGGTACTGAACGTTACGAACATCAGCGACCTCAACAATGCTGCCCACAACAGCAAAGCCGAACGCCTGATTAAAGTAAGTGAAGCCCTTCACGAGAAAAAAATTGCTCAAATTGCCGATAGAATTACCGAAAAAAAGAATGAACTTAAAATTGTATTAATCAGCGGTCCTTCATCAAGCGGCAAAACAACATTTAGCAAACGACTGGCAATACAGCTTCTGGTCAACGGTATCAGCCCTTTAAACCTGTCGCTCGACAACTATTTTGTAAACCGGGAGGATACTCCTCTGGATGAAAACGGCGACTACGATTTTGAATCACTGGAAGCATTAGATATTGAACTCTTCAACCAGCAGCTCCTCGACTTACTGGCCGGAAAAGAAGTGTTGTTACCAAAATTTTCATTTGAAACCGGAAAGAGTTCTTTCAATGGTGACAAATTAAAAATGGAAAAAGATAACATCCTGATTATTGAAGGTATTCACGGCCTGAATCCAAGATTGACACACCTGATAGAAAACAGCAAAAAATATAAAATATACGTATCCGCTCTTACCAACATCAACATTGACAATCAGAGCCGAATTCCGACAACCGACAACCGACTGGTAAGAAGAATAATCCGGGATTATCGTTATCGAAACTATTCGGCACAGGAAACCATTTCCCGATGGGACAGCGTTCGCAGAGGAGAAGACAAGCACATTTTTCCTTATCAGGAGGAAGCAGATACGATGTTCAACTCTGCTCTGCTTTACGAACTGGCAGTTTTAAAACCTTTCGCAGAGCCCATCCTTCTGGAGGTGCAACCAAACCAAACCGAATATTCCGAAGCCAACCGGCTATTGAAGTTTTTTAGCTATTTCAAACCCATTCTGCCACGGGAGATTCCGCCAACCTCAATCTTGAGAGAATTCCTGGGGGGCAGTAGTTTTACCTATTAGCCAATTAAAATACAGAAGAAACCAAGAAAAAATTAAACCCTATAAGGCATATAAGAAATAGGATTTGGTTGTATTTATTTTTTAAGCCCGAAACATCCAGCCAGATACCTGCTTCTTGAAATTAGGCCGCCATAAAGAACAACAATTATTATCAAACTACAGACAGTCAACAGCAAGGACTTTGCAGAAATCGCCATCGGGATGGCAATGACCCAGTACCCAACCACTACTATTACCGGCTGATGGATAAGGTAAAATGGATAAATGGCCTTATTAAGAGGCTTTCGAAGGATATGATCTTTGTTTAAATATTTCTTTCCATAACCCAAAACTGCCAGATTAATGAACCAACTCATTATAATAGCAATTACATCCCGGGCGGTTTGGACTGTCGATGAATAGGAAAAATCTGACAAAACAAACCAAGCGGACACCATTATTATAGCTCCCCCCAACCAAATTTTTCTTTGCCTTCTAAGATTTGCAACAATTTTGGAATTCCCGAAAATACCAAAGCCCAGTAGGAAGTATATAAAAAACAGAGTCATGAAAGCCCAGTCATTGTAAAAAGCGTGGGTCTCTTCCGGAAAGTAAGGCCTCAACAAAACCTGAGAAAGAAGCATTGGAACGAAAAAAAGTGCCAGACCACCCTGCCATCCAGATAAAACTTCAAATTTTGGATCTACTACTTTAAAGTAAAAACCAGATCGAAAAAAGCTGATAAAAGGAATGAATACAATGGAAATAAAATACAGGTAAACAATAAACCATAAGTGATGCCAACTGAAATTTCCTTCAGGATAAACCCCTTCGAAAATATGTGAATAAAACTCCCACAAACTTGAATACGAGGAGATTTTTTCAATATACACCTGTACCGGAACCAAAACAAATATTCCAAAAATAACAGGAAGTAAAAGCCTTTTGCTTCTTTCTGCAAAATACTTCCTCTTTGACCTAAACTTTACAGCAAAACGGGTGCCTGCTCCCGAAACTAAAAAAAGCAGGGGCATTCGCCACGAATGCAACATACCCATAACCGGATTTAATGATTCAAGTTGAACCTCGTTTTTAATGTGCCAGGGCCATCCGTTAAAAACCATTCCCACATGGTACAAAAAGACACTCAAAATAAGACCTATTCTTATCCAATCAATGTAATACTGTCGCTCGTTCATGGTGCAGTTTATTTTTACTGCAAAGCAATATAGATTTTCAAAAGAACGACGTATCTTTTCATCGGGAAGGCGTACGAG
>NZ_JADQBH010000226.1 GCF_016278715.1 Marinilabilia sp.
TCCTGCTTTAAAAGTCCCATCGCAAGGGGATTGGGAGAATACTGCCTTAATTCGGCCAATCGCTTAACCTTTTGACGCATCTCCAAACTAATATCAGGATGATCCTTCAACGCCCGGGAGACGGTTGAAGCAGAAACATTCAATTCATCAGCCAGGTCTTTTAAAGAAACATACTTTTTGCCCATACATCCATATTTTCAGGAAATAAAAAATTTCCTTTTGCATGACTGTTACACCAATTAAAAACCACCTGCTTTGCTCCTGACAATCAACAAAAAAGCGTTTTATCTTTTGAGAAAAATGCAGACTTTGACAAATATAACAAATCACGAGTGTCCGGGGAATTTATTTCATGAAAAAAGAATCTATGACGCAGCTCGAAACTCCCCTGTTCAATAGGTTTTATGCGGGGCGTTGGGAGTTCATTTTCGTTGACCGGAAACCAGTGTAAAACAATTTAACAACTCATGTTTTACAACATACTTTTACGTCCGCAAAGCTTTGCGCAAAGTATTGCATAGAATTATCTATATTTCTCGATTTGTATTGAAATTTAAAATACAATAACATTGTAAAATACAGCATATTAAGTTTAAAACACCCTCCCATATAATCCGACACTTAAAAATCAGTTCAAACAGAAAAAATATCAGAACCGGCGAAAGAAAAAATAAATGAAGAGAACAAAACAGGTAGAAAACGCAGCAATAAAAATTCCCAAAATTGTTTACGGAACCAGTTTTCTGGGAAATCTTTACAGGGAACTGACAATCACGGAAAAAACAAGGATCATGCAGGAATGGTTCAAGGTCTCAGATACTCCTGTTATGATTGATACTGCCGGAAAATACGGAGCTGGTCTGGCATTGGAGGTAATTGGCAAAGGATTGACTCAATTGGGCATCGAACCCAAACAAGTTGCCATAAGCAACAAACTCGGATGGTACCGGACACCCCTAAAGTCATCGGAACCCACTTTTGAACCCGGGGTATGGGCCAATCTGGAGCATGATGCTGTTCAAATGATAAGCTATGAAGGCATATTGAAATGCTGGCAGCAAGGATGCGAACTGCTGGGCGAAAATTATAAACCCGAATTAGTTTCAGTGCATGATCCGGATGAATATTTAATGGCAGCATCTGACCAGAATGACAGGCAAAAACGGAAAAATGATATTCTGGATGCCTATCAGGCTCTGTTTGAATTAAAATCCAAAGGAGAAGTGAAAGCCGTTGGTATTGGGGCGAAAGACTGGCAAGTAATAAAAGAACTCTATGAACAGGTTGCTTTTGATTGGGTAATGCTGGCCAATAAATTCACCATATTCAGTCATTCAAAAGATGTTTTAGAGTTTATGGAGAGACTCCATCGTAACGATGTAAAAATCATCAACTCTGCTGTTTTCAATGCCGGATTTTTAACAGGAGGAGATTATTTCGATTACAGAATTCCTGACAGAGCGAACCCTGTTGATCTCCCCCTGTTCGAATGGCGTGACAAATTTTTTGATATCTGTGACCGATTCCAAATCCCCCCGGGAGATGCTTGTCTGAAATTTGCTCTCTCTGTGCCCGAAATCACCGCAGTAGCCCTGAATCCAAGTAAACCTCAAAGAATATCACGCAATAAGGAAATACTGGGAAAGGAATTTCCAAAAGCTTTTTGGGAAACACTAAAGCAAGAAGGAGTAATAGAAAAACACATCCCTCTTCCCTAATTTCCCGAGCAATGAATTAAAAATTATTCGCATTGGAATCAGCAACAAGTTAGACAATAAGAGTATTAAAGGTTCAAATTATGATTATTGATTCACACCAACATTTCTGGAATTATAACCCGGAAGAATTCGACTGGATTAATGACGATATGAGATCCATCAGAAAGTCTTTTTCACCGAAAGATTTACAAACCGCCCTTGCCGGGACAGAGGTTGAAGGAGTTGTGTCGGTACAGGCAAGACAATCTTTGGAAGAGACAGAATGGCTTTTACAACTCGCCTCAGAGAATGATTTCATAAAAGGTGTAGTTGGCTGGGTTCCTCTTACCAACAAAAACCTGCCTGAAATACTCAATCGTTTAAAGGATAATGATTTATTGAAAGGGGTTCGTCATGTTATTCAGGGAGAACCGGATCCTCAGTTTATTTTAAACAGGAATTTTAATGACGGAATTTCACAATTAAATAAACATGGCCTCACTTACGACATCCTGATAATGGGACATCAATTAGAAAACACCATCCGATTTGCTGACCAACATCCCGACCAGCCATTTATTCTGGATCATATTGCTAAACCAGAAATCAAAAAGAATGAGATTCAGGTTTGGGAAAAGTACATCAAAGAACTGGCCCGCCGTGAAAATGTGAGCTGCAAGGTAAGCGGAATGGTTACCGAGGCTGACTTTAAGACCTGGACCGAAGAGCAGTTAAAACCCTACTTCGATGTAATATTAGAAGCTTTTGGGCCGGGACGACTGCTTTTTGGCTCTGATTGGCCTGTATGCCTGGTAGCCACCAATTACTCAAGATGGCTGGAACTGGTAAAAAAATGGATTTCCGGATTAAGCAATCCTGAACAGGAACAGATCTTAGGCGGAAATGCCAAATTGATATACAATCTTTAAGAAAATACACTTATGCGTGCAATAGAAATACTGAAACCCGGAGTTATGCAAATGACAGAGCGGGAGAAACCAGAACCGGGAGAAGGAGAAATTTTGCTGAAAATTAAGTATGTCGGTTTCTGCGGTTCCGATTTAAGCACCTATCTGGGAAAAAACCCACTGGTAAGTTATCCAAGAATACCGGGGCACGAAATTTCAGCAGTGATTGAAACAATTGGGAATAGTGTCCCTGATATGTTTAAATCAGGTCAGACTGCGACCGTAGTTCCCTATACCAATTGTGGCCATTGTTCATCCTGTAAACAAAAAAAATACAATGCGTGTCGTTACAACGAAACCCTTGGTGTTCAACGAGACGGAGCCATGGCTGAATACATCTCAGTACCCTGGCAAAAGGTAATTATTGAACAGGATCTTTCCAGTATTCAACTTGCATTGGTTGAACCATTAACTGTCGGATTTCATGCAATTGACAATATCAGTGTTTCCGATATGGATACTGTTGTTATATTTGGTTGCGGAATGATTGGCAGCGGAGCCATTTTACGAGCACATTTGCGGGGGGCAACCGTAATTGCCGTCGATGTTGATGATTCAAAGCTGGAAATTGCAAAAATACTGGGTGCTGATTTCCGGATTAATTCAAAAACGCAAAATTTGCATGACGAACTAACGGAAATCACTGACGGGAACGGTCCATCCGTGGTGGTAGAAGCCGCCGGGAACCCAACATCCTATAGAGCAGCAATTGAAGAAGTTGGGTTTGCCGGACGAGTGGTGTGTATTGGATATTCCAAAGATGACATTGTTTCGCCAAGCAAATTATGGGTGCAAAAAGAGTTAGAAATCAGAGGTTCCAGAAATGCCAACCCTGAAGATTTCGAAGCAGTCATAAAATTCCTGAAAAACAGCCACTCAATTGATAAACATCTTGTTTCTAAAATAGTGGAAGCGCAAAACGCCCCGGAAGCAATGAAGGAATGGGGGTCGAACCCCGGAAAAACCTTAAAAATATTGGTTCAGTTTAACTGACTTAAGAAACGAGTATTTCAAGGATTTTTGCAAAAGAGCATTTATAAATTCCTTGATGCGGGGTTTGTCAGGCCTTAAAAATCAAATTTTATACCAATGAAACAGAAATCACCCGTAGTTGAGAAAAAATATCTGGTCTCTTTTATTTTGGTTACCAGCCTGTTTGCCCTCTGGGGCTTTGCGAATGACATCACAAATCCGCTGGTTGCCGCATTCGCTACCCTAATGGAAATATCAAATGCCAAAGCTGCATTGGTACAATTTGCATTTTATGGTGGGTATGCAACAATGGCCATTCCAGCCGCCCTATTTATCAAAAAATTCAGTTACAAAAAAGGCATTCTTTTAGGACTTGCCTTTTATGCGCTTGGAGCATTATTGTTTTATCCTGCAGCAAAGTTCGAATTATTCGGTTTCTTTTTAGTGTCGTTGTACATCCTTACTTTTGGTCTTGCGTTTCTTGAAACTACGGCAAATCCATACATCCTGGCCATGGGAAAAGAAGAAACGGCAACCCGTCGTTTAAATCTGGCTCAGGCATTCAACCCCATTGGTTCGCTCCTTGGAATGTTTGTGGCTACCAAATACATCCTGGCGTCTCTGAAGTCAGATATTAGAAACGATTCAGGAGACTTACTCTTTTCAACATATTCCCAAATCGAAAAAATGGCCATAAGAACACAGGATTTGGCAATCATCCGGAATCCATATTTATTGTTAGGCGGGGTGGTTATCCTGATGTTTATTGTGATTTACTTCTACAATATGCCGGTTTGGGAACGAACAGAACGAAAAATAAAGGTTAAAGAACCAATAAAGCGCCTTCTCAAAAACAAGGTGTATAGAGAAGGTGTAATTGCGCAGCTGTTTTATGTTGCAGCCCAAATTATGTGCTGGACATTCATAATTCACTATGCAGACAATCTGGGCATCGACAAAGCAACTGCCCAGAAATATAATATTGCCGCTATGGTGATGTTCCTTTCCAGTCGTTTCATCAGCACTTTTCTGATGAAATATATTAATCCAAATAAACTCCTGACCATTTTCGCGATTGGAGGAATGGCAACCACAGCGGGCACCATACTGATACAGGGAATGCCCGGCCTCTATTGTCTTGTCGCCACATCTGCGTTCATGTCTCTTATGTTTCCCACAATTTATGGTATTGCCTTAAAAGGAATTGGAGAAGACGCTACGATGGGCTCCGCTGGTCTTGTGATGGCCATTGTAGGTGGAGCTCTGATGCCCCCCATTCAGGGAAGTATTATTGACATAGGAAGCATCGGAGGCTATCCGGCTGTAAACCTATCCTTCATACTGCCTCTTATCTGCTTTTTGGTCGTCGCAAGATACGGATATCGCAGCAGAATACTGAAATCACGGGCATAACCAGATACACTGAACCTGCATTATTCACAAATAATCTCTTCCGATGTCCAACTATCTGCAACTCATTTTTTATCACCCGGGATGTATTTTATCTGAATTCAAAAATCAAATATCCCAAATTGACACCTCAACCATAATTAACCGATTAATTTTATCAATTAGAAAAACTGAAAATATAAAGAGCAATAACGCCAAATAGTCATGAAACAAATCCTGTCAATAATTCTTTTTTCGCTGATTCCTGTTTTATCATCGGCTCAAAGTGTGGATGTGGTATCACCAAATACCAAAATCAGAGTTGAACTCTTAAAGACGAATAATGAATCCCCCGGAGATTGGTTCCTAAAAGTATATTCCGGAGAAAAAAACCAGGCTTCCGAAATAATTCCAAAAATAAATCTGGGAATATCCCGAAGCGATCAGGATTTCTCCAAAAATCTTAAGTTTCTGAAAGCCGGAAAAACAAATTTAATCAATGAGCAATACACATCCCTGCATGGCAAGCGTTCGCAACGGAGAAACGCTGCAAACGAGCGGGTGATATCCTTCGAAAACTCCAACAAAGCAAAAATGAATGTCATAATCCGCGTGTACAACGATGGATTAACATTCAGATATGAATTCCCGGAAAAAAAAGGAACTTTCACTGTAACGGATGAGTTAACTTCTTATGTTATTCCGGACAGCACCCTGCGATGGTTGCAAAAATTTGACCTTTCAAATGAGAATCTTTATGCCAAAATGAGCGATGCCACCACCCGGCAAAACTGGAGTTACCCGGCATTGTTCCAATCTCAGGATAGCTCTTACTGGTACCTGATACATGAAGCCGATGTAAACAGAAACTATTGTGCCACAAAACTCAGCAACCAGGGAGAACAATCGGCTTACAAAGTGACTCTTCCGGAGCCCCATGAAGGAGAAGGAGAAGCATTACCAACCATATCACTTCCATGGAAATCGCCCTGGCGGGTCATCATTTTAGGAAATTTGTCAGACATTGTAGAATCCACCTTAGTTGAAGATGTTTCAACACCGTCGGTCATCACGGACACCGATTGGATAAAGCCCGGCCTGGTTTCGTGGAATTATTGGTCGGACAACCACGGAACCCGCGATTATCAGACAGTAAAAGAATTCACCGATTTAGCTGCCGCAATGGACTGGCCTTACACACTATTCGACTGGGAATGGGATGCAATGGCCAATGGAGGGGATGTGGAAGATGCTGCAAAATACGCCCTTTCGAAAGGAGTAAAACCGTTGATTTGGTACAACTCAGGAATGTTTAAGTGGATTACTGCAACCCCCATGGATCGCATGAAAACCCACGAGAACCGAATGGAGGAGTTTGCCTGGTTAAAGAGCATGGGGTTTGTGGGCGTAAAAGTGGACTTCTTCCTAAGTGAAAAACAAT
>NZ_JADQBH010000140.1 GCF_016278715.1 Marinilabilia sp.
ATTCTTCGACAAGCTCAGAATGACATCAAAGTTGGACTTTTTGGACAGCCCCTTTTTTCGTAAGCGTGGAATTACAAAAACATTTGAACATTCAGTTTAAGCCAATCAAAAATGCCTGCCTGCATAACAAAATAAATTCCTCAATAACCCTGTACCTGCTTAACAAAAACCTACAATACTCCCTTTAATTTTCACAAACAACTTATATATAACCTGCATGCAGAGGAATATGCTTTTATCATAACTCAATAATAATAAATGACTTTGCATCATTGCGTCTCTGCGTTTAAACCCATTTTACCGGACAATGGCTTCTGCTTTTTTCCTCTTAAATCATCATACATTTTGTTTGAATGTTTTTCTTTTATATATTTGAACTTATTCACATCTGTTGAAATTTTTTAAACCTTCACTAGTTTTTAATCCTAAAACCCAGAGTAATGCTCAAAAAATTTTACACCCTCCTGCTTTTCTCTTTCATCCTTTCTTCAGCAACATACGCCGCCAGGCAACCAATTAAATTTGGCAAGGTTTCACTTAATGAACTAAAGCAGACGAATTGTCCTATCGATTCATCAGCAAGTGCAATGATTATTTGCAACTACGGCTATTTTCAGGGGAGTGACTTTTCCTTCACCGAAATAAGAAGAATCAAAATTTTCACAAAAGATGGTACCAGCTATGGAGACATAATTACCCGTGGAGGGGAGGACTACAACGTTAGAGGTTTTACTTTCAATCTGGTAAATGGGAAAATTGAAAAAACCAAGTTAAAAAGAGAATCAATCTTTAAGGAAAAGGTAACAGATGATCTCTATCGGTATCGCATTGCTATGCCCAACGTAAAAGTGGGATCCGTCATTGATATTCAAATTGATTATTCCGGAATGCCCTCCATCTGGTATTTTCAGAAAGAAATCCCGGTTCTTCACAGCGAATTGCAAATAATTCCATCCAGCTATATCGACTTCCGGAAAAACATGTATGGTTTTGAATCCCTGGAAAAAAGCACAGATAACCATTTCATCGCCAAAAACATGCCTGCTTTTAAATCAGAAGCATTCATGACTTCCAGAGAAAACTACATCAGTAAAATTGAGTTCGATATTTTAAGGGTTTCCTATCCCGGTTATTACAAATCTTTTACTACCGATTGGGAAGCACTGCGCAAAACGCTGATGGATCACGAATACTTTGGACAAATCCTGAGAAGAGGAAAGAATTATCTTAATGAAGTTGTATCCTCCATTGAACAAGAGCTTGGGGCATCTGCCTCCCAACTGGAAAAAACAAAAGCTGCCTACCAGGCTATTAAAAAAGTAAAATGGAATGAAGAAGCATCCCTTCTTACAGATCACAACATGCTTTCAACAGTATTTAAAGACGGCTCCGGCAATTCAGCTGAATTAAATTTAATGCTTCTGCAGCTTTTGGAAGAACTGGAAGTGGAAGCCTACCCGGTGGTGATGAGCACCCGTTCCAACGGTATCATGAATCCCTTTTTTCCCTCTTTCGAAAAACTCAATTATGTAATCGCTTGTGCCTACATTGATGGAAAAGAACACCTGATGGATGCAACTGCAGAACAGCTCCCTTTCGGCTTGTTGCCAGAACGATGCATCAACGGTCAGGGACGTCTTTTGAGTGAAGAAACTACCAGACTAATCCCGCTGAATCCGGGCGGAAGTGAGGAATCTACAACATTTTACAGCCTCCGGATGGACACCGAAGGCAACCTCTCTGGAGCACGCCGTTTTACAGGAAAAGATTTCGCCGCGCTGGATTTTAGAGAGCAATATATCAGCCATTCCAACAAAGAAGATTTCATCAAACAGTTGAAAAGCAAACACCCTGACTTGAGCATTAATAACTTAAATGTTGAAAACCTGAAAAATCTGGATCAGGCAATAAAAGTCGACTATGACATTAGCCTGGGTAATCAGCTTTCTTCAATCGACACGTTACTTTTTTTTAATCCTTTCTTACTGGAGCAAATTGAAGAAAATCCATTTAAACTCAAGGAACGGAAATATCCTGTTGATTTCGCTTACACCAAATCCCGAAACATTATAATATCCATTAAACTTCCGGAAAATCTCACTATTTCCGAGGTGCCCGAATCACAAATCATATCGCTTCCGGAAAATACCGCTACCGCAAAAATCCTTTACCAGGCAGCCAACGGGCAACTATCCGTGAATTATCAGTTTCAAATAAACAAATCCTTGTTTTTACCTGAAGAATATAGCTATTTGAAATTATTCTACGACAAAATAATAAACAAACAAAAAGAACCCGTTGTGCTGGTTAAAAAGCAATAACAATCTCATTTCTAACTCTAATTCCGGATCGATGAAAAAAATCTTTTTCCCGATTTTTGCGTTACTTATTACCACCAGCAGCTTTGGAAAAAAAAATCCAGAATATGCTGTAGAGAACATACCGGTTAATTATCAGAAGAACTACCCTGTTGTCGTCCGGGAATCTGTCGTTGAAATAAAAATAGAAAACGCTGGAAAGCTCATCGAAAAACACAGAGAGGTAATTACCATTTTTGAGGATTCTGGCTTTGACCATGCCTACTTCATTGAACATTACAATGATTTTTATTCAATATCTAGCATTGATATTGAGATCTATGATGCTTCGGGCGAACGTATGGAAAAAGCCAACGCAAGCGACATCAGAGACATCAGTGCCATCGACAATGCTACTATTTTCAGCGATTCAAGAGTAAAAGCTTACCGTCCGGATTACAAAACCTTTCCATTAACCGTGGTTCGCTCATGGGAAGTAAAGAAAAAGTCAGCATTTTTTCTTCCCCACTGGACTCCCTTTTATGGCGAGGACATTCCGGTTCTGAATGCACTGCTTAAGGTGGAGCACCCTAAGGATTACAACCTGAAGTACAAAGAGTTAAACATGGATGACGTCAGGAAAGAGACGTTTAACGAGGACCAAAGTATCCTTCAGTGGGGATTTAAAGATTACCTTCCTGAAGATCTTGAACCGTTTTCTCCCTTTTATACCAGTCGCAGACCATTTGTTTTGCTTATTGCAGGAACTTTTGACCTTGACGGGGTGGAAGGAAAAATGGATTCCTGGGAATCGTTCGGAAACTTTATCTCTCAATTAAACCAGGGCAAGCAAAACCTTCCGGAAAAAACGATAGAAGATATCAACCAACTAATCTCGGGAGTTGAATCGACTTCCGAAAAAATAAGGAAGATTTATGAATATATGCAAAACCGAACCCGGTATGTAAGCATCCAGATTGGCATTGGTGGTTGGGAACCCTTCGATGCGGAGACAGTAGATAAACTTGGATATGGCGACTGCAAAGCCTTAACCAATTACATGAGAGCTCTGCTGGGCGTAGCGGGAATTGAATCACACTATACTCTTGTAAGAGCGGGTACTTATGCATCTCATACCATTGCCGATTTCCCCAACAATGATTTTAACCATGCCATACTTTGTGTTCCTCTGGAAAATGATACCACCTGGCTCGAATGCACCTCACAATATTTCCCCTCTGGTTATCTGGGTGATTTTACCGACGGAAGAACAGTGTTGGTAATTGAAAACGGAACAGGAAAAATTGCTCAGACGCCATCACTCTCAGAAAAAAACAACATCAGAAAAACTCATGGATTCATCACCCTAAACAATCAGGGCAACGCCACTGCCACGAGCGAGACGCAATTTCATGGTACATACTACGAAGAAAGCTCCAGCCTCCTTAATTATATGGATGAAGCAGACCGTCGAAAAAAAATAATACAGACTTTACATACCCCGGGGTTCAAATTAAACAACTATACATTTACCGAAAACAAAACCAAAGACCCTTCCATTAGCAGAAAACTGGATTTCTCTATTTCTGAATATGCGACCAGCGTTGGCAATAGATGGTTCATTCCCCTCAATTTGCTGAACAAGCATACTTATGTTCCTCATAATTCGACAAAAAGGAAATGGCCGGTTTTTATATCACGGGGGTGGCATGAAGCAGACACCTGGGAAATTCAACTACCGGATAACTTTAATGCGGATGCTGTGCCGAAACCAATAGAAATCATTTCTCCATATGGAACATATAAATCTGCATCTACCTGGAACTCAGGCCGAATAAATTACTCCAGAGAATTTATTGTTTACAGAGGAGAATACCCCGCCGATGAGTACAAACAATTCAGAGAGTTTCTGGCATCGGTAGTCAAAGCGGATCAACAAAAATGTTTGGTTTCAGTGAAACAGTAATGCCATTATTGCAGGGAGCTCCATCCCAGAGATAAATTTCTGTCTCTGATGAAAACATCTGATTATAACTTTTTCTCGAAGGATAAAATAAGAAAAAATAAAGATTATATATAATGACAAGTTTACCCCATTAAAATCTTATCCAGTTATGAAAAGATGGCAGATTATGCGAGTTTTCATTTTTATTTGACAAAAACTTAAAATTCATTGATTAACACTCCAAAACATCTTATTAGTATATTTTCAGATTTTCAACTTTTTACACATTTTTTTCTATTTTTGTTAATTCCAATATTTTCGCCTGACCCCATAACATTTTAAGAGAAGCTTACGTATAAAACCTTAAGGGATTTTCCCGGTAACTTTTTTTAACCCTATCCCAGGTTCCGAAATGCAATTCATGCATAGCGTTCTCTTCTTGTCCAGACAGGAAGAAAGCTGCCTTGTGCAGTTATTTGCTGTATAAAGATGTTGACCCTAAAAGATACCCCGTGATGAAAAACTCTACAACCCGCATTTTTTTTATTTTTTCGTTGCTCTCTTTTTTCTTTGCAAGAAATATCAACGCCCAGGTGGGCACTGAATTTTGGTTTGTTGCCCCTGAAGTAACTGAAGACCACGGGGATGGCCCTATCTTATTCAGAATAACTGCCCTCGATCAGGATGCCGATGTTAAAATCTATTTGGGAACAGAGGAACAACTAATATGGGAAAAAACTGTACCTGCGAACTCGCAAGAATATTATGAAGTGGATGTTGACATTGAAAACAGACCAGCAAACATTGCAAATTTAGATAACCCATTAAATAAAGGAATCCACATTGTATCCGACCAGGATATCACAGTTTATTACGAAGTAGTAGGAAAAAACAGTGGTGGCACTCCGGCGAATCCTGATAAATTCACATTAAAAGGAGAAAATGCTCTGGGCACTGAGTTTTTTGTTCCCTCTCAGGATGGTTTTGACAACCACCACTACACCACCAATCCGGCAAGAGAACGCATCGACATTGTTGCAACACAAGACAACACCGAAATCACCATAATCCCCAGTGACGATGTAATTGGTCACAGCAAAGGAGAAACCATTACCGTTACGCTGAACCGTGGACAGACCTATTCTGTCGTAGCCACTCAGGCTGGAGAGTCTCATTCGCGGCATTTGGGCGGTACCTCCATTTCCTCCAGTGCTCCTATTGCAGTTACCATTTCCGATGACTCCATTGAAAGGATCGATGATCCCGGACACTGGGATCTCATTGGTGACCAGTTGATACCCACCGATGTTATTGGCACCGAATATATTGCAATGAATACTACTTTTGGAGAGGGCATTAAATCAGACCAAAAAGTTTATATCCTTGCCACTGAAGACAACACCTTCGTCCAGGTAAACAACGACCCCAATAAGGAAAGAACACTTGCCCGGGGAGAATTATATTCCATTTCCATTGAAGGAAGCAATGCTGCATACATCACTTCCGACAAACCCGTCTATGCCTACCAGGTTACCGGAGTGCCCCCCAGCGGCAATAATCAGGCTACCAATGGAACCGAACTGGGAAGTGCCATTTTGCCAGCCATTTCTTGTACCGGTTCTACCAGCGTTTCGTTTACAAGAGTTTTGACCGATCGATTTTGGGTGCAATTAATGACCAAAGAAAGTAACATAGGAAAATTCTCCATCACCGGTACGGATGCAGGTAACAACCTGGCAAGCAACTATCTGCCACAAGCAGGTGACTGGGTAAAGGTTGCCGGTTCCGATGCCAATGGAAATGAACCCTGGTTTACCGCAGTGGTGCGTATGAGCAGAATTGATGACACCCTCCCGGGCATTGCCACCAATACTCCTTACACCATCTCCAATAGCGAAGGGCTTTTTCACATGAGTATTCTGGATGAAAACAATTCCAGTATGAGTTTCGGGTATTTCTCGGCATACAGTTCCTTAAGAATTCAGGGACCCGGCATTTTCTGTGAAAGCGACGGAGAAATTACCCTTTCCACCCAGGAACCCATGAACAGCTACACCTGGTATCATGCCATAGATGAGTTCCACCATGAAGAAATTGCCTCAGGAGTTCAGACCGTTCAGGTTAATGAACCCGGAAAATACTGGCTTACTGCAACCTCTGCAATTGATCCGCAATGTGAACTTACCGACACTGTGGAAATTGTTTCGGTAACACCCGAGTTCACGCTTCAGGGAGATACACTTTTATGTCCCGGTACCCCAATAGAATTTGAAGTTATTGCAGAGGACAACTACATTTACACCTGGCCCGACGGAACCACCGGAACCACATACACCATTCCCGAAGGACTGGAAGCCGATGAAGAAATAGACATTACCCTTACTGCAACCTATGAAATTACTGCCAATAACGATGTATGTACCACAACCGATGTTACCACGGTGAAAGCCCGCCCTGTGCCCGTGGTGGAGTGGAACGTTGCAGCTGAGGACATTTGCCTTGGGGATACCTTAAAAGCAGAAATTATCTCCGGAGAGGAATTAATTCTGGAATATCAATGGTATATTGATGGTACACTTGAACCAAATTACAATGAGCCATACATCATCCCCGCCCAGTCGGGAGTCGAATACTCTTTAACGGTGGTAACAAAAGAACTATGTGATGTAAATAAAACAAAACAACTCACCGTTCATGCACTTCCCGATATTGACATCACTGATGCTGCTGTCTGCCCCGGAGCAACACATACTTTCACAGTAGATGCCGGATTCACCAACTACATATGGCAGGGAGAAGGTCGTGCAAACACCCTCTCTCAAACCTATGAATTGACAATGAATCAGACCGACTCAATCTATGTTCAGGTTGAAGATGGCAACGGTTGTATCAATAGAGACAGTGCCTTTTTCGAGGTTTACAATCAACAGGTATTTTCGTTTGGAGAGGATACCAGTGTTTGTATTGGCAGCCCCATTGAAATTGAAATCCACGACAATTTCACCAATTACCAATGGACTTTTGAAGGAAATCCACTGACTACCTCTCCCGATCACATCTATTCCATTTCCAGTGCTGAGTTAACTGACGAGGGGGCTTATTCCATCACCGCAGAGGATGTAAACGGCTGTATAGTTTCCGGATCCTTTAATCTGGATGTTCAGGAAGTTCCCGCCATTGGAATTGATACAGAAGCGAACCTTTGTGAGGGAGAAGGAAATATGATTAAAATCGGGGTGGAGAACCCGCTTTATACCTCTTTCGAATGGGTGGAGATCAGTGACCCCTCAGCAACAGTTTTGAGCTCCGAAAATTACCTGCTTGTCTCCGATGCCGGAACTTATCAATTAACTGCAACACAGGACAATGGGTGCTCCAATTCCGCAACAACAACAGTAAGTACCTGGACTAAACCCACCTTCGACATCCCTGATGAAACCTTCTGCCCCAACGAGGAAGTGAGTCTGGCATTGGATGAAACAGCACATGCTTGGAGTTCACCACAAATCGATCCGGTAGATCAGGCACCCAGAGACTATACCTGGTACACCCGCAACGAAAATGACGAGTTGGTTGAATACTCCACCGAAACAGATCTGGGGGATGCACAGACAGGAAACCCTGAAGCAGGAGTTTATTTTCTGGAAGTTCACGATGCTGTTTGTAAATTCATTGACCAGGTGGAAATTTCGTATTACGAATTGACAAATGTGGAAATTGACGACGCTGAAATTTGTGACAACGAAACCTATACATTGGAAATTTCCTCAACATTAGCTCCCGATGTATCCTCCTATTACTGGAGTCAGGATGGAACATCAAACCGGGGAACAGACGATAGCAACTGGACCGTTTCAGAAGTAAGCAATTACACCCTCAACATTGTGGACAACAACAATTGCAGCAACACAGGAACGCTGGCCCTCACCCATTTGCCGGCTCCCAAATTTGCATTGGGTGCCGATGACGAAAAATGTCTGGGCGACACACTAATGGTGGTTACGCAGCCTACCTTTAATCGGTATGAGTGGAATGGCAATACCGCCGATGGTCAGACCAATGTCTTTGAAACGCAAGCCTCAGGCCTCAATCTGGCTTTCTCACTGCAAATATGGGATGAAAACGGATGTACCGCCACCGAAACCGCCAGCATTGATGTGTTTTCTCTTCCTGTTGTGGATCTGGGGCCCGACCGAACCACCTGCCCAGGAGAAACAATGACACTTACTGTACCCTCGTTCAGTGAGATCTACTGGACCACCAGAGAAGAAAATGTTACCTCGGTAACAGTGGCCAACGGCAAACACAAAGTGAAAGTAGTGGACAACAATGGGTGCGTTGCACAAGACTCAATGACCTTCACCTGGTATGATGCACCGGCAGTGGAACTGGGCCCTGATGTATTTATATGCCCGGTGGAGTACCCTCTGGAAATTGAAGCTCCGCAAGGATTCCAAAGTTACACCTGGCACAATGGTGCAACAGGTCGTTTTATCACAGCAGACCTTTTAGACACACTGAACACCGTTTATATAATAGATGGAAACGGATGTATCGGATGGGATACAAAAATAGTGGATCTACTGACTACTCCCCGCTACGAATTGGGCAACGACACCACAGCATGTGATTCCGATGAGCTTTTCATCAATGCAGGTACCGAGCGCGTTTCAGAATATGCCGGTGAGCAAACCATCACTCCGTTCATCAGCTACGAATGGAACACTGGAAATACCGACCAAAATCACGAAATCACCGAACCTGGCGATTATTGGGTAGAGGTTTTTGATGGTTGTTTCTTCCTGCGCGACACTATTCATGTCGAATATTACCCTTCACCCGAAATCACCAGGCTCGATACCCTTTACTATGCGCAGGTTTCGGTTTTTGCTGACAACGGAACAAAACCCTATCGGTTTGCCCTTAATGAGGAAGATCGCCTGCAGGATGATAACACTTTCAAGAATGTGCAGAACGGTGAACATACCGCCTATGTGGAGGATAAGAACGGATGTACTGCATTCACTGTTTTCACTCTAAATTCGACGTACGACATCGATGTTCCCAACTTCTTTACACCCAACAACGACGGATTCAACGATACCTGGCAGATTGAAGGACTGGACCGATTACCTGATTCAGAAATTTCTATCTTCGACCGTTATGGTAAATTGTTACGCAGATTCAAAGCATCAGAATCTATCTCTTGGAATGGCGAATATCAAAACAAACCGGTTCCTTCGGATGACTATTGGTATGTAATACATCTGGAACCCATAAATAAACTCATTAAAGGAAATGTAACCGTTAAAAGATAGCAATAAGGACACACCGGAGATTAATGATAATTCCTATATTTCCGGTTTATGGCAACAAGTCCCTGATACCCAAAACACTGTTTTAATGAGAAAATTAATCCTATCACTCAGCTTACTGCTCTTAACACTGACCGCCTTTGGACAGAAGTATTTTATTACCAATCAGTATGCTTATGATTTATTTTTGGTAAACCCTGCCGACGCGGGAAACAACAGCAAGTGCATCACCTTTAACGGTTTTTATCAAAAACAATGGTTTGGTGTTGACCTTGCTCCCACCACCCAATTGTTTTCTTTTCAGGCACCATTAATGAGCAACCTGGGATCGGGAACTTACATTTTTAACGACCGGAACGGGAACTACCAACGCATGGGTCTGCAACAATCCTTTTCTGTTGAAATAAAACTCCGCGAAAACCGCAATGGATTCACATCTCTACATTTTGGGCTTGCAGCGCTCATCGACCATGCTTCCATCGATTACGGCAATCTGTCCGACGGAGCCCCACTCGATCCTGTTCTTTCGGGGGCAGGAGAAAGTGGTACCGGATTCAATGCCAATACAGGAATCATGCTTGAGATCAACAACTATCACATAGGAGTAGCAATGTCAGAGTTATTCGCTCAAAACAACCCCATGTATCAATCGGAGTGGGAACCTCAGACAGGCCCGGCGATACATGCACACGCAGGAACTTCCTGGAAAATTCCGGATCGTGAAATTTACATTGAGCCACTTTTCTACTATCGTAAAGACCAAAACACCGATACCCGGTTCGATGCCAACCTGAAACTTTACATGCCTTCCCTTGATCCCAATTTTGCTTTCTGGGGCATTCTGGCCTACCGTCGCTCAATGGACGAGCAACTGGGGCGCAATTTAGGAATGGGAACCACAGTCGGCATTGATTACAGGAGTTTCTCCTTTGGGATAGAACACCAGTTGGGACTCACCTCTGCCCAAAAACAATTTGGAAGCGCTTTCCTTCTGGTTGCAGGATATCGGATTTGTTCCGACAAAAGCAAAAGAGCAATGCCCTGTACACAAAAAGATGCCATCATAAAAGCCGCTCAAAGAGACAAGAACCGAGGATTGAAAGGAATAAAAGACGCTACTGCCAAATAGAAGACTCCTTAATCATCATTCAGAAATTAAGCAAACTTACATTTTTCGTATAAAAAATGTAAGTTTGTTGCTGCTTATGCGTTATCTAAACAATAAAGGCTTTATTTGTTTCATGAAACCCATTACCAAACATATTCTTCCGGTCACAATCTTTTTTTGCATTACAGCCCTTACCAATGCAAGCAATACATTGCCTGCCGGAGATACAGCCCTCCAAGGTGATGACATCCAGGTAATGGCCAACAACGATTTTATTTCCATTTACGAGAACACCTCCTGGGCCGCCAATGTCACCAATAACGACTACGGATTACAAAGTGGAATACGCGAAATATCCATTTCTACCCCTCCGGAAAACGGTTCTGCTAAAGTACTTCCTGACAACTCCATCTTATACACCCCAAACCAAAGCTTTACTGGAAGCGACCTTTTTATTTACCGTGTTTGCAACAGCAAAGGCAACTGCGACGAAGCGGAGGTAAATATTTCGGTAGCAGACTATAACTATAGCCCGGAACTGTATGACGACCATGTCATCTACTACAGCGACAGCAGCTCTGTATTCAAGGTTCTAATTAACGATAAAGAATTGTTTGACATTCCTCTTGAAATGTCCATCCTTAAGGACCTGACAAACGGCTATGCAGAGATAACCGATGAGATGAGCATTAAACTGAATTTCACCAGTTATTTTATCCAAACAGACTCCCTGGTATATCAGATATGCGACAAGGAAGGGGACTGCGGACAAGCAACCCTTTATGTGACCCCATACAAAGATGCCACCGCACCAGGGGTAATACCGGAAGCATTTTCACCAAATGGAGATGGTTACAACGATACTTTTTGGATTCCCGAATATGACTATTACAGACATCTGTCATTTATGGTATTTAACCGAAACGGTATAAAAGTATACGAATCTCAGGACTATCAGAATAAATGGGATGGGATAGCTAATACTGGCCCGTTAAACGGAATTTTAGTTCCCAAAGGCATTTACTTTTATGTGTTAACCATTACGGGAAGTTCGGAAGAGAAAAAAGGAAGTATTTATGTTAGTTATTAAATCTATTTGAAAAGCGGAAGAATAGAATAATGGGGAAAGGGCGGTATTCTGTAATTATCATATTTTTTATCTGGCAAGGCCTCACTTCAGGCCTCCTGTCACAGCAGAGCACACTCATCACCCAATACATGGACAATCCGCTCCTCCTTAATCCAGCCTTTGCAGGAAACCGCAACTCATTGGCAATAGATGTTCTTTCACGCCAGCAATGGATCGGCATTGAAAGTGCACCTGCCTCCTACTATGCAGGCATCCATATACCTTTTAATCACTCCATGGCTTCGGCTGGAGCCACTGTTCTGAGTGAACAAACAGGGCCATTAATGTACAATAAACTCACTTTCGATTACGCCTATCTTCTAAGAACATCCCACAGGTCTTTTGTCTCCCTCGGTTTGCGTGCTGGGGTGGATCATTTCAACCTGAATGTCAGCCAGCTTCCGGTTATTGATTTTAATGATCCTGAATTTTCAGAAGGAATGGAAAATGAAATTCGTCCCTCATTCGGAGCAGGTCTGGTTTACATCAGGCCATCTTTCTACCTGTCGGTGGCAGTTCCTCACTATTCATTTGCATCCGTTCCCTGGGCTTCCGAATCGGCTTCAAATTTTGAGACCAACTACAATCTTCTATTTAGTGGCGGCTTCTTCATCCCTGTCACCCGCGATATCGATTTTAAAATTTCAGGAATGCATCGCTTGGTTCCCGATGAGATATCCACCACCGATGTCAGCCTTATTGTCAGACATTCGGAAGGATTTCGTGGAGGTATCACCCACCGGTTACAACAAGCTTTCGGAATTATTCTGGGAATGCAGGTTACCGACGAAATAGGCGTAACCTACTCCTATGAGTTGCCGGTTTCGATGAGCCCCATTGTAAAAAGAGGTGTCCACGAACTATCCCTCATCTTTGATTTCACTAAACACATTGTTCCCAACCGCAACAGACGCTTCCTGAATCGAAAGAAGAAAGAAAAGGAACAGGATGAAGAGATGAATTCTATCCGCTACTTCTGATTTTAGCCCGGTTCACTATTGATATTGCCCAATATTTAATGTAATATGCCATTTTACAATAGTTCTTAGAATAAACCTAATTGCAGAGATTCAACGTTTTTAAAGTCAAAGAATTGCAATCATTCATCTTTAATTGCTAGACCGCCCATTATCAGTTGGTTACATGGTTTAAGGGGAGTATTAATACTAAATACAGGTATATTATGTCAGAAAAAATTAAGGTTTGGCCCGGAAGGCCATATCCTTTAGGGGCCATTTACGACGGAGAAGGAGTGAATTTCGCACTCTTTTCGGACAATGCACACGGCGTGGAACTGTGCCTTTTCGACGAAGAAGGAAAAGAAACCCGCGTTAAAATCAATGAACGAACACATAATCACTGGCACATCTATCTTCCCGGCATCAAGCCCGGCCAGCGATATGGCTACAGAGTGGACGGCCCTTATGAGCCGGAGACCGGCGCCCGTTTCAATGCCAACAAACTACTGCTGGATCCTTATGCAAAAGCCATAGACGGAACCATTGAATGGAATGAAGCGCTTTACGGCTATAAGTTTGGAGAAGAACGAGAAGACTTGTCCTTTAATGATGCAGACAGTGCTCCCTACGTCCCCAGATGCGTGGTTATTGAAGATGATTTCGACTGGAGCGGAGACAAACGACTGGACATTCCGCAACACGAAACTATCATCTACGAATTGCATGTTAAAGGCTTTTCAAAGCTTTCACCTGACATTCCCGAAAATCTGAAAGGCACCTATGCCGGACTAGGCCACTCCAAAAGTATTGAGTATCTAAAAAAATTAGGCATAAATGCGGTCGAACTTATGCCGGTTCACCAGTTTGTCTCAGACCACCGGCTACAGAAACTGGGGCTGACCAATTACTGGGGATACAATACCATCGGGTTTTTCGCACCCGACATACGGTATTCCTCAGCGAAATCAAACCAAAGCCAGGTCACAGAATTCAAACAGATGGTCAAAGACCTTCACAGTGCCGGCATTGAAGTTATTCTGGATGTGGTTTACAACCATACTGCAGAAGGTAACCATCTGGGCCCGACACTAAGCTTCAGGGGTATTGACAATCAGGCTTACTACCGCCTTTCGGAGGAAGAACCTCGTTTTTGCGTGGACTATACCGGAACGGGCAACACCCTCAATACCGTTCACCCCACCATTCTTCGTCTCATCATGGACAGCTTGCGTTACTGGGTCATTGAGATGCATGTTGACGGTTTCCGCTTTGACCTGGCCCCCGTATTGGCACGCGAGTTCGACGATGTGGATAAGTGGGGATCATTCTTCGATGTGCTGCATCAGGACCCCGTGCTCTCGCAGGTTAAGCTAATTGCAGAGCCCTGGGACCTGGGAGAAGACGGATTTCAGGTTGGAAATTTCCCTGCAGGATGGATGGAATGGAATGCCAAGTACCGCGACTGTATGCGCGAATTCTGGAAAGGAGATGATGAAATGTTGCCTGAGTTTGCCAATCGGTTAACCGGTAGCTCGGATCTCTATTTCGATGACTGGCGGACCCCCACAGCCAGTGTGAATTTCATTACCGCCCACGATGGATTCACTATGCACGATCTGGTCTCGTACAACAAAAAACATAACGAGGCCAATGGAGAGGACAACAACGACGGTGAAGAACACAACCGCTCCTGGAACCATGGCGAAGAGGGGCCAACCGAAGATGAAAACATTAATAAACTTAGAAAACAACAGGTACGCAACTTTCTGGCAACCCTTTTTCTCTCTCAGGGCGTTCCGATGCTGGTAGCAGGTGATGAACTTGGCCGCACCCAGCTGGGAAATAACAATGCCTACTGCCAGGACAATGAGCTTTCCTGGATTAACTGGAATAAAAAAGACAGTGAATTAATTGAGTTTACCTCCAGCCTTATTAACTTCCGGAAAGCGCACCCCGTCTTTTGCCGCAAGAAATGGTTTAAGTACCAGGCCATCAAAGGAAAGGACGTCTTCGACATAGAATGGTTTACCATTGAAGGAGAAGAAATGAGCGATGAACACTGGAACTCCACTTATGCCAAATCACTGGGCGTTTTTCTGTCGGGGCATGGTGTCAGAGCTGTTTCATCCAAAGGCGAACCTCTCACTGATGACAGTTTTTACCTCATGTTCAACTCCTTTCACGATTCACTTCCATTTAAACTGCCCGACGAAAAATGGGGCAAAAAATGGACAAAAATCATGGATAGTTTCGATGGCTCCTTCGATGAAAAAGGCATCGGAGAAAGTATCCCAGCTGGCCGGGACATTGAAATACAGGGACGATCTGTTGTTTTGTTAAAAGAAGAAAAATAGCCAACTCCCAGCTACAATTTATGACCAACCATCCATTTCCACAACGACCCGGCATCAGCATCAACCCGGACGGCAAATCCTCAACAGCATTAGTTTGGGCTCCATTTGCAAAATCAGTGACACTGGAAAAAAACAAAAGCCTCCGGTTGCCCCTGAACCGGTCTTCGTCGGGATACTGGGAAGGTCATGATCTACCGTTAAGCGATGGGGATATTTACTCCTTTATTCTTGACGGCGAAAAGTTTCCGGACCCTGCATCTCTGTCACAGCCCCAAGGTGTTCACGGAGTATCTCAGGTGGTCGATTTAAACCATTTTCCATGGAACGACGACAACTGGGAGAGCCCACAGCTCGACGAACTAATAATCTATGAACTCCACACAGGCACTTTTTCAAAAGAAGGGACATTCTACGGAATTGCTGCACAACTTCTGCAATTAAAAAAACTGGGCATTAACACCATAGAAATCATGCCGGTTGCGCAGTTCCCCGGCACCCGTAACTGGGGATATGACGGAGTTTGCCTCTACGCGGTTCAGGAATCCTACGGTGGTGCCCGGCAACTGCAGGAGTTGGTCGATAAATGCCATGCACTGGGAATTGCTGTAATTCTGGATGTGGTATACAACCATCTGGGCCCTGAGGGAAATTACCTTCCAAAATTTGGCCCCTATTTTACCGACCAATACAAAACCCCATGGGGTGACGCCATCAATTTTGATGATGCTTTCAGCGACGATGTCCGTCACTTTTTTATGGAAAATGCGATAATGTGGCTGCGCGATTTTCACATCGACGGACTTCGGCTGGATGCGGTGCACGCCATCAAAGATTTGAGCGCCCATCATTTTCTGGCCGAACTAAAAAAGAAGATAGAACAGTTGAACCGGGATTACAATCGGAATCATTTCCTTATTGCCGAATGCGACTTAAACGATGTGCGTTACATCAACCCTTACGTGAAGGGTGGTTTTAATTTAGACGCTCAATGGTGCGACGAATTTCACCATGCTCTGCATTCACTGGTCACAGGTGAAACGAATGGCTATTACAACGATTTTAAAGGCATCTCCACTCTGGTAAAGTCCTACAACCATGGTTATGTGTATGATGGCATTTATTCCCCTCACCGCAAAAAAACCTTTGGAACCAGTACCGAAAACCAACCCGGACACAAATTTGTGGTATTTGCCCAAAACCATGACCAGATTGGCAACCGAATGTTGGGCGACCGCTTATCGGAACTGGTAAGTTTTGAAATGCAAAAAATCATTGCCGCTGCATACCTGCTTTCTCCATTTATACCCATGTTATTCATGGGCGAAGAATATGGTGAACATAATCCCTTTCTCTATTTTGTCAGTCATTCCGAACAGGAGTTGTTAAAGAATGTCCGGGAAGGACGAAAAAAAGAGTTCAAAGACTTCATGGGCACCCAGGAACCACCTGACCCTCAATCGGAAAACACTTTCCGTAAATGCATATTGACGCCACCACAAAAGTGGAACATTCAGCAAAAAAAACTGTTTGAGTGGTACAGATTCCTTATCCAATTCAGGAAACAACAACTCAGCAGAAATAACGATGCCCGCCAGCATTTCAGAGCCGGGAACCTTAGCGACTGTCTAATTCAGCTTACCATTGAAAAAGAGGACACCAAACTACTGTGCTTTCAAAACTTTGGAAAAACCATGGTTTCTGTTGAGTTATCAGGAAAAATACTAACCAGTTCCGCCCTCAAAAAATTTGGTGGCCCCCTGAAAGAAAAAGAAGAAATAGCTTTCGAAGGCAAGATAAACCTACCGCCAGAGTCATATACCATTGTTGAAAATTCCTAATTCAATATCAACCATGTACAATCCCATTTCCACCTACAGGCTCCAGTTCAACAAGAACTTCACTTTTGAAGATGCCCGTTTGCTGACCGACTATTTTCATTTACTTGGAATCGGAACCATTTATGCGAGTCCTGTATTTACAGCAACTCCCGGCAGCGGTCATGGATATGATGTCACCAACCCACATGAAATAAATCCGGAGATCGGCACCGAAGAACAGCTCAAAAAACTATCTAAAACCCTAAAGAACAAACGGATTGGCTGGCTGCAGGACATTGTCCCCAATCACATGGCTTTCAACCAGCACAATAAGTGGCTATGGGATGTACTGGAAAAAGGCAAAGATTCGGAATACGCATCGGTTTTTGACATTGACAGACAACACCCACAATACAGGAGTAAACTGATGGTCCCATTTTTGGGGGACGATGCCGATCGGGTAATTCAAAGAAGAGAGCTTAAATTGATTTTCACCAGGGGGACTTTTGCACTGGATTACTATGGCAGGTCATGGCCGCTGAGATTTGAATCTTTCCTGTGGCTCACAGAACAATCGGAAGAGCCTGTTCCCCCTCCACTATCCTTGCTGTTAGAGCAATTTCAGCTGGAAGAAAAATCACCCGATTATCTCTTTCTCAACGGCGAATGGGAACGGTTCAAAGAAGCTCTGACCAATCTCATTGCAAGCAACCCAACCGTTGCTGCCTTTTTCGACACTTTGACCACCCATATTTCGGAACATTCCGATTTATTGCTAGCCCTTTTCAACAATCAACATTACCGGCCGGTTTATTGGAAAGAGACAGAACACACCATCAATTACCGGCGTTTTTTCACCGTAAACGACCTCATTTGCCTGCGGATGGAAGATGAAGAGGTCTTCAATCATTATCACCGTGAAATAAACCGGCTTACCTCCAATCATATTTTTAACGGACTCAGGATCGACCATATTGACGGGCTTACCGAACCCACAAAATACCTGAGCCGCCTCAGGGAACTGACAGGGTCCCACAACTACCTCACAGTCGAAAAGATCCTGGAACACAGGGAAGAATTACCTCCCAAATGGCCTGTTCAGGGTACCACCGGATACGATTTTCTGGGACAGGTGAATCAACTTTTTACCCGCCGAAAAGGGATGGAGCCTTTGCGGGCTCTTTACTACAAAATATCAGCCATTGACCAGTCACTCAAAGATGTCATCTATGAATCCAAGCAACTGATATTAAATGATCGTATGAAGGGAGAGTTGGACAACCTCGTCTCTTTGCTTTTCCGGCTTAGGATATTGGAAGAAAATGCTTCACAAAATTTTTCCCGTGATGATGTTAAGAATGCAATAGCCCAACTGTTGCTGGCATTTCCGGTCTACCGAATCTATCCCCAAACGTTGCCTTTACCAGGCGAAGAGAGGGAGCTAATGAAAAAAGCCCTGACAGAGGCTCTTGCACAAGACGAAAGTATTGAACCCTTTTTGCCTCTTTTTGAAGAACTTTTCTTTGAAGAGAAGCGTGCCAAAGGCGACCGTGACCATAGAATCCTCGAATTTTTGGGGCGCATGATGCAACTGGCGGGCCCTCTGATGGCAAAAGGAGTAGAAGATACCGCCATGTACCGTTACTCCTGTTTTATAGCACACAACGAGGTGGGCGACTCTCCAGGAATTGAAGGCACCAGCTTTGACGATTTCCACAATGCCATGTTGACTCGTCAGCAAAAATGGCCGCTGACCATGAATGCCACCTCCACGCATGACACCAAAAGAGGCGAAGACGTCAGGGCCCGGTTAAATGCCATAACCGAATTCCCCGAAGATTGGGAAGAAAACATTTCGCACTGGATGCAAATCAACAGCCCCTTTCGCACAAAAATTGAAAACCGGGCAGCTCCATCACCCCAAGAAGAATATTTCATCTACCAAACCTTGATCGGAGTTCTTCCTTTTGATGAAAAAATTGACAAAAACTTCTTGCACCGTATCAGCAGCTACATGCAGAAAGTCTTGCGCGAAGCAAAGGTAAACTCTGCCTGGAATGCCCCCAATGAAGAGTGGGAAAAAGCAGTTACTCATTTCATCAACCGTATTTTCAGTTCCGAACATGATTTCCTTCCCTCGTTGCTTTCATTTCACCGCAAAACAGCCCATTACGGCATTTTCAACAGTCTTTCGCAACTTACACTGAAGTGCACCTGCCCAGGCGTTCCGGACATATACCGGGGCACCGAGATGTGGGACTTGACACTGGTGGATCCAGATAACCGGCAACCGGTCGATTTTTCTGAAATAAACCGAACCCTCAAAAATCTGAAAGAACATTATTCCATTAGCCCGGCAAAACTATTTCCGGCTTTAATCAATCATCGCGACAACGGGCACATAAAGCTTTGGCTCACTCACCGTCTGCTTCGCTACCGAAAAGAAAACCAATCTCTTTTTAGCGCAGGAGAGTATATTCCGCTGAAAGTAAAGGGTATTCACAAAAGCAAAATCATGGCTTTTGCCCGCCACCACAAGGAGAAATGGCATCTGACCATTCTTCCGTTTTACCTCTCTTCCTTCGGGGAAAGCAACAAACCGGTATGCCCCAGCGAAATTGACTGGAAAAATACCAGAGTGCTGTTGCCTGAAGAATACCCAACAGACTGGGTAAACATCTTCACCGGACGCCCCTACTCTGCAGGGCAGGAAATATCCGTATCTGAAATATTCGAGATGGCTCCTGTAGGTATTCTTCATGCCGATGCAGGCCGAAAATCCCGTTCAGCAGGAGTTTTGATGCATATCACCTCCTTACCTGGGCGTTTTGCTTCAGGAGATTTTGGTTCGGAGGCCTTCCGGTTTGTGGATTTCCTCAAAGAATCAGGACACTCTTACTGGCAGGTTTTGCCCTTTACTCAAACTACCACACAAAGCGAATGGTCACCCTACTCCTCTCCATCAGCCTTTGCAGGTAATATTCTGTTCATCAGTCCCCGGCAACTTGCCGAAGAATCGCTCATTAGCAAAAAAGATCTTAAAGAAAAAGAGAGCACCCTTTCCGACAAAGCAGATTTCAGGAAAGCCCTCTCCATCAGAGAAGAACTTACCCGTTCAGCATACGAAAATTTCTTTACGCATTGTAGTGCCCCTCAACGCAACAATTTCCTGGATTTCTGTGAACAGGAAAAATACTGGATTCACGATTATGCCCTTTTTATCGTTCTGAAAAAGCAATTCGATGATGCTCCATGGAATAAATGGCCAAAAGAATTCAGAGATCGCGAAGAGCAGTCCCTTCAGAAGTTCCATAACGAAAACCGACGGAAGGTAGAACTGGAGAAGTTTCGCCAATACCTCTTTAGCCAGCAATGGCAGGAGCTAAAGAAATATGCCAACCATCATGGCATCCGCATCATCGGAGATGTCCCCATCTACGTAAGTTACGACAATGCCGATGTGTGGTCGAACCCTCATCTTTTCAAGCTTCGTGCCGATAAAACCATGAGTGCTGTGGCAGGGGTTCCACCCGACTATTTCAGCCGAACAGGACAACTTTGGAACATGCCCGTCTATAACTGGAAGAAAATAGAAAAAGAAAACTTTAAATGGTGGGTATATCGCATCAGGAAAAACCTTGAACTTTTTGACCTGGTCAGGCTTGATCATTTCAGAGGGTTTGAGTCTTTCTGGGAAGTTCCGGCTGATGAAGAAACTGCTGAAAACGGCAGCTGGGTTAAAGGCCCCGGAAACACTTTTCTTAAAATGTTGAAGAAAGAATTTCCATTGATGCCCTTTATTGCAGAAGATCTGGGTGAAATAGATGAAAATGTTTACCGCCTGCGCGATGAATACAAGCTTCCCGGAATGAAGGTCCTCCAGTTTTCCTTCGGAAGCAACATCGCAGAATCGGTTCACTCGCCCCACAACCACTCTTTCAATAGTGTGGTTTATACCGGCACTCACGATAACAATACCGCCAGAGGCTGGTTTCAGAACGAAGCCGATAAAACCACCAGAAACCGATTGAAACTTTACACCGGAAACAAAGTGAAATCGCGTAATGTCCATAAAATCCTGACACGTTTGGCATGGGGTTCACAGTCCAAACTGTCCGTTATACCGGTTCAGGATCTGCTTGGTAAAAGCGGAGAAGCTCAAATGAACAAGCCATCGGTGGCAAAAGGCAACTGGTCGTGGCGCCTAAAAACAATGGACGAACTGAATGCGGTGGCCGGCGAAATCAGGGAATTGCTTAACCTATTTGCCAGGTAAAACCGGAACTTTTTGATATTCATTCACGTTTTAATGAATTGCATCTGGTCCGAAAATTTCCTATTTTACGAATGCCTGCGTCCTTTTTAATCAAGAAAATTTGCTGCATGGAGTATTTCGACAAAATAACCCCTCTTCAACAAAACAAACTTGACAGGTTTTGCATTGACAATGCAGGCATAGGTATTTATCAAATTTCGGATGTCGACGGCCGCATTCTGTCTGTCAACCAACAAGCTTGTCGCGATTTGGGTTACACTAAGAAGGAGTTGGAGAACATGACCATCTTTGATTTGGATCCAAATTTTTCTAAACCCCTCGAAGAAAAGTGGCATTCGCACAGGAACACTATAAGAAAAAACGGTACCGGAACAATTGAGACACTTCACAAAAGAAAAGATGGAACTCTGTTACCCGTCGAAGTAACAATTACCTACCTTGAATTTGAAGGGGAAATCATCTCCTTCTCTTTTGTGCGCAATATCACAAAAAGAAAAAAAGCAGAGCAAGAACTCCAACAAAAAGAGCAGAAGCATAAAGAAGAACTCAGGGAAAGCAGAAATTACTTTTCTAATTTGCTAAACAACCTTCCCGGAATGGCATTTCGTTGTCTGAACAACATCTCCTGGCCAATGGAGTTTGTTAGTAAAGGCTGTGAAAAACTTACCGGATATAGCAAAGAAGAACTTACCCAAAACGCAGTGGTTTCGTTTGGCGATCTTATTTATCCCGACGACCGGGAAAGAGTATGGAATACTGTTCAGAATGCGGTTGTAAATCATTCGAACTATCATGTAGAATATCGGTTAACAACCAAAAACGGGAAGGAAATATGGGTTTGGGAGCAAGGTAATGTAGCCAATCCAGACTCAACAGAAAGACCGATTATTGAAGGGTTTATCACCGACATTTCAGGCCAGAAAAAACTGGAGCAGCAACTAAAAGAAAATGACCGCCTAAAAACAGCATTCTTACAAAATATTTCACATGAAATCCGCACCCCGCTCAATGCAATACTTGGGTTCTCAGAATTAATCAAACACCCCGAGCTGACTGAAGCGGAGCGGTCGGAATACATCAACATCATACAATCAGGCGGAGAGAAATTGCTGTCTATTCTCAACAACGTTTTAGAGTTGTCGCGCATCGAGACAGGTACTATTTCGGTGGAGCCATCAACAATTCAGGTAAACACGTTACTGAAGGAACTTCATGCACTTTTTACTCCCCAGGCAAAAGAAAAAAATCTACAACTTATATTAAACATCCCACCCCAGAAAACCACTCTTTCATCCGATTACACAAAGTTGAGCCAAATACTCACCAACCTCATCAGTAATGCAATAAAATACACTGAAAGAGGAAATATTGAAATTGGTTATGAGGAAAAAGCTAAAGGCCTTCTCTTTTTTATTAAAGATACTGGAATGGGCATTTCCACAGAACAACAACAAAAAGTTTTTGAACGTTTTTATCGATCAGACAATCCCAAAACCCTGAAATATGACGGAGTAGGTCTCGGGCTGTCAATCTGCATGGGTTTTATAGAAATTCTGAAAGGAGAAATATGGCTGGAGTCGGAACTCGACAAAGGCACAAGTTTTTTCTTTTCATTACCTAATCTATGAATATTTGTTTACTTTTAAAGTTCATCTTCTTTAACCTGTATTATTCATAAATTATCTATTCCAATGTCCAATTATTTGCAAAATACAATCGTTCCCAATAAAACTGATTTGAAAACAATTCATTATTCTCTTCCCCAATTTTATCTGCGGTTGGTTGTACATCCTGCCACTTGAACACCTCATAAAGAAAATGCATAAAAAAAGCAGTTTAAGAGAAATATGAAGCTGAACCGAAAACAAAAAGAGACCACTTTTAAGCTAATCAACTGGTGGGAAGAAGAGAAGCTTCTTACCGGAAGTCAAGGAAAGCAGCTCAAAGAAAGTCTGGAAATAAAAACCATCAACTGGAAAAAGGTTGCAGAATATCTGATGATTCTGGCAATCATCAGCATTGTGGCCGCATTTCTGACCCTTGTGGCAGACGAATGGATCCTGGAATTGTTCGAACGCCTCTTTAACATGTCCGACGGAGTCATTCTGATCTTACTGCTCATCCTCTCGGGGGGATTCATTTTCGCCGCTTGGAAAATGCCCTCTAATCGGAAGAACCAGCGCATTTCAATGGAGGCTCTTTTGGTCCTGGGAAGCATCTCTTTTGGTGGAGCGTTGAACTATATCGGAAAAATATCAGGCCTTTCAGGTTTCGGAGAAACCTTCCTGTTAATAATTTTTGCCATCCAGGCCTTTGCCATTTCATGGTTCTTTAGAAGCCTTCTATTTTCGGGAATCGGCTGGGCATGCGTGATGCTTTGGCTGGGAATTGAAAGCTCTCCAAATGATCCTTCCGATAGCGGATGGCTCGGAATGAACCTTGCATTAAGATATCTGTTTTTCTCACTGATACCCTTACTCACCGGATTTTGGCTAAAACATCGTCAGAAACTGCCAGAGTTCGCCTCCCTTTCTGAGCGGACGGGCTGGCTCTTTTTCTGGCTGGCCTTATGGGGAGTTGCGCTGTTTGGAAACCACCATGGCCTGGATTCCTGGGAAATAACCTCCTCTTTTTCATTGCTTCCCTGGGGTGTATTGATGGGAGCTTTTGGAGGGATCGTTTGGGCTATCGGCCGCAGGCGCGACAACAAAGAGTGGATGTGGATGGGAGGACTGGCGTTGATAGCCGATGGTTACACTCAGTTTTTCCTGTTTCTGTGGGCACCCCTTCATCCCGCACTCTTTTTCACCATAATGGGGGGCTCATTCTGGCTGTTGGGCCGTAGAGCTGAAATGATCAAGCATTAAAAAAAAATAAAACCATGTTCTCAAAAGAAACTTACGTCAACAGACGCAAACAATTGAAAAACAAAATCAATAGTGGACTAGTGCTCATTCTTGGAAACAATGACTCCCCGATGAACTATAAATCCAATACTTATCATTTCAGACAGGACAGTACTTTCCTTTACTTTTTTGGAATAGACCTCCAGGGATTGGCTGCAATTATCGACATTGACAACAATGAAGACATCCTGTTTGGTGATGATTATACCATCGACGACACCATCTGGATGGGGCCCCAAACTTCCATGCAAGAAAAAGCAGCACTATCGGGCATTAACCGGACAGAACCTTTTGCTAAGCTCTCCACCACTGTTTCAGAGGCAATCAGCAAAAAACGCCTCGTCCATTTCACACCCCCTTATCGCGGTGAGAATATCATGCTTTTGGCCGATTTGCTGAATATCCATCACAGAGAAGTGGAAAAACAATCTTCCCTTGAGCTGACAAAAGCCTGTATTGACCTGCGAAGCATTAAAGAGCCCTGTGAAATTGAAGAGATGGAACGACAGATGACCACAGCGTACAAAATGCATACAACTGCTATGAAAATGGCACGGCCCGGCATTCCCGAGCAGGAAATTACCGGGGTTCTTGAGGGGGTTTCCATGTCGGGGGGAGGAATGATTTCTTTTCCGGTTATTTGTTCAGTAAGGGGTGAAACACTTCACAATCACTATCACGGAAATATGCTGAAAAAAGGAGATCTGCTTCTGGTAGACGCCGGGAGCGAATCGCAGCTTCATTATGCCACCGACCATACAAGGACAACACCCGTAACAGGCAAGTTTTCTGAGACCCAGCGAAAAGTTTATCAGATAGTACTGGAAGCCAATGACAGGGCAAGAGAAGCCACCAAACCGGGAGTTGCATACCGGGACGTTCACCTTTTGGCCTGTAAGGTAATTACCTCCGGTCTCAAAGAGATGGGACTGATGAAGGGCAACATCGACGAAGCCGTAGCGGCCGGAGCCCATGCTCTTTTTATGCCTCACGGACTCGGTCACATGATAGGCCTCGATGTTCACGACATGGAAGATTATGACGACACCCTGGTGGGGTACGACGAGGAAGTAGAACGCTCCACACAGTTTGGCCTGGCAGCCCTCCGTTTGGGCCGTCGCCTACAGCCAGGCTTTACCATTACCAACGAACCCGGAGTTTATTTTATTCCCGCACTCATCGACAACTGGAAAGCCGCAAACAAATTTACCGAATTCATCAATTACGAAAAGTTAGAGGAATTCAAAGGGTTTGGCGGCATCCGCCTGGAGGACGACCTGCTGGTAACCGAAGAAGGATGCAGAATTCTTGGCAAACGCATTCCCATTACAGTTGAAGAAGTTGAACAGATTGCAGGAACAGGAGTGTGAAATAAACCACATAAGGCATCATGGAAAATAAAACTCAGATCAACAAAGAGAAAAAGCGTTTTGAGCTAAAAGCCGACGGACATCTCGCCACCTTGTATTACGAAGTTTACGAACCATCGGTATGGTCGCTTACTCATACGCTGGTACCTGACCCGCTGAAAGGTAAAGGCATTGGGTCAAGGCTTGCAGGGCAGGTATTAACTTACTGCAGAGAAAACCAAATCCGGATCATTCCGGAATGCACCTTTGTGGTTGCATACATTAAAAAACATCCCGAATGGAAAGACATATTGTTTGAACAGGAATGAACCATCTCAAACATCCCCCTGAGCTACTTCATTAAGGATTTGGCCCCAAGCGACCATGTCAAATTTCCATGATGTTTGGTGCCATAAGGTTTTGGGAGTTCCTGCCATCTCAAGAGAATTGATTTTACACAAACGCGAGTGCGACAACAACTTAACTCACAACAAGTTGTCACTCTGTGGTATTATGCCTGACAGCACGATCAAAAAGTCCTGGAATCACTTGATAAACTTATTCTGAAGTTTTAACCTTTTCCATTCCAACAGCAGGAAAATTGCGCTGAGAGCACCGGAAACAGTGTCGGCAATGGGTGCAGAAATCCAGACACCCAGAAGCCCAATAGTCGGGGGCAGTATTATCAGCAGCGGAATTAGAACAAGAACCTGACGCAACAAAGTCACAAAAATTGCTCTGCCAGCCATCCCTATTGATTGAAAATAGCTTCCCACCACAATCTGATATCCGATGATGGGAAGAGCTATCAGAAAATACCGAAGCCCCTCCACTCCATAACGCATCACCTCGGGGCTGTCTGCAACAAAAAGAGAAATAATAGCCCCTGGGAATGACTGAATCAGTATCCAGGCAACTACGGATATGGCAGTTGCAAAAATAATGCTGATTTTCAACGTCTCGCGAACCCTCCTGAAATTGCGAGCACCATAATTGTAACCAATAATGGGTTGTCCTGCCATATTTAACGCCACAATGCTCATGGTCACTAGTACCGCCACACTCATGATAATCCCCATAGCTCCCACCGCCAAATCACTTCCATATTTTATAAGGCTCAGATTCAAAAGCGCTTGAACCACACTATTGGCTATCTGCATGGCAAATGGTGCAAGTCCAATAGTAATAATGGAGCCCAATATGTTGATATCGATGCCGATATACTTTTTCTTCAGATTCACCACACACCGATTGCTCTTGAAATGGACCAATACCCAGATTGACAAACATGCCATAGAAATAATGGTTGCAATGGCTGCTCCCGACACCCCCATATCAAGATAAATGATAAAAAAAGCATCCAGGGGGATATTAATCCCGGCACTAATAAGCATACTTACCATTGCTATCCGGGCATTTCCTTCGGCCCGAATAAGGGAATTCATGGAAAATCCAAATTGATGAAGCACCACCCCCCAAAGAATATAGTTGAGATAATCGTTGGCGTATTGAACAGTGGTGTCAGTGGCGCCAAACAACCGCAACATAGGATCCTTAATGGCAAATCCCAGCACAGTGACGATAAGAGAAACTAAAATCACCAACAGCACAGTATTTCCCACTACTTTGCGGGCACGTTCATAGTTTTTCCTACCCAAACTCAACGATAACCGCACACTTGCACCCACTCCGATGAGCATCCCAAAAGCCATCATAATAACCATTACCGGAAAAACAGCCGTAACACCACTCAACGCCTCGGGACCAACAAACTGCCCGATAAAAATACGGTCTATGATATTGTACAACGAATTGGCCATAACACCAACAAATGCAGGCCAGAAATAGCGCCACATCAATGAACCAACAGGGTGATTCTCCAGATCAAAAAGATTCTTATCGTTCATCCTCAACTCTTATCCGCTAAAAAATAATCTTCAAAGATGGGACAAATATTCATCTTCAGGCTCAAAAAGAAAAGGAAGATTTAATCCGGAAAGGCCATTATCTTCTCAAACCACTTAACAAACCGTTCCAAAGTATAATTTGTTGTGACTTTTTCCCTGGCAGCTTTTCCGAGCCGTTGACGCAATCCCTCAACCTCAAATAAAGAGCGGATGGCGTCAGCCACTTTCAGATAATCAGCACTAACCAATAACCCTTCCCGATCGGTCACCAGCATACGGGTGTCCCCCACATCGGTGACCACAACACCGTTTTCACAAGCCATAGCTTCAATTAACGACTGGCTGGGATAGTTTTCATTACTTTGAAGAGAAACAAAAACCATAGATTGCTGAAGAATTTGCCAGGGGCGTGGGTGTAGCCCTGTAAACACAACATTTTCAAAACCCTGATCGGTCGAATATTGTTGCATCCTGGAAAGCTTACTTCCGGTTCCCATTACAAAAAAAGTGACCTCCCCGAATTGTTCTTCTTTTATCAGAACATTAACAACTTCCAGAAAAAGCATTGGGTTTTTGATGGGCTCCAGCCTTGCCAGAAATACCACCCAGGGTTTTTTGGGTTCAACGGCGAAATAATTAGTGTAATCTATAAAACTGCAAGGCGTCACTAATTTATCGCCTTTAAGCTTTGTTCCCATTGCTTCCTGATATGCACAGACCAAAGACGGAGACAAAAAATCCAGTTGCTGAGCATATTGCAAAACCCAATACTGACTGTCGAAGAATTTCACAACATCGCGGTAAAGCATCAGCTTCTCGGAAGCATTAACACTGTACACCATCCGAATCCCCATCCATTTGCACCACATCCAAATCCATATTCCCCCTTGCCATACCGCATAAACTTTCTTTACTCTAAGATACTTTGCCTTTCGGACAAAGAAAAAGGAGAAACGCAGCCAGAGAAAGAAAGTCCTCAGGAAATATTTCAAGCCCCCCAGGAATTGTATGACTTTAAGTTGTACCGAAGGTGAATTTGATGTAGGAGAGACTCCCTGACTTTTCACTTTTCGTGGAACTCCGCTGCCGCCATCATGAAAAAGAACAATACGCTCGTGAGGCAAAAGGATGGAGCTGTTGACCAAAAGACGATACAGGCGGGTGTTCATAATCAGGTAGAAATCCAATCCATCCGCCATCAGACGATTAAAAAGAGTAGCATATCGCTTCTCTGCCCCACCGTATCTTCCTGAGAAATTCAAGACACACAAAACTCTGTTTTTGGAAACTTCCTTCATTGCCACATCGAATAAAGAAGCTCCGCCAGCCAGGAAGCCCGGTTTTGCCAGGATAAATTTTCCAGTGCAAATTCGGCACAGTGCTTCTTTTGTTCCTTATTGTTGCGATAAAGCAGGATGCGATTAAAAATAGTCTCCGCCGCCTCATCATCCTGCCAGATTTCTCCCAAATCGTTCTCCCGAACCATCCTTTCCAGGGTGTGTACATGAGGAGTAATAAGTACAGAGGTCCCTCCAGCCAGATATTCAGGAAACTTAGTTGGAAAAGCCTCGTGGTTCAATGGTAAATCCTCACGTATCAGCATCGCCAAATCGGCAACCATCTGATAGCGATTCAGCTCAGACTGGTCGAGATGAAAAATGCCATACGAATGTCGGGTAAATTTCGACTTCGCAGTTCAGTTAAAAACTTCTCCGACTCATTGGGAAGATTAATCATAAAAAAAGCATCGGGACAAACCTCCCTGAAACGGGCAAAGAACTCCACCATTTGCGGCACCATCTGGTAATACTTGTCGGTGCCACTGTAAACCAATACGAACCGATTCTCCAGACCAAACCCGGTTTTCATTTCCCGGGCTTTCTGGGCATCATAACAGAAACGACCGGCATCATAAAAATTGTACTTGGCTACATGCCTTTTACCCGGGGGAAGGTCTTTGCACTCGTCGGAAACGGTAAACACAAGATCACTCTTTTTGAGGCAGAGATTTCGGATAAAACGATAGAGCCGGACACGCCACCAGGGAGCTCCCTGAACAGCCATCTCATTGACCCGGTCGCCCCTCATATCGTAAACAAGACGGAAGCGGAAAAACAACCCGAGAATTATCCCATACAGAGCTCCCAAATCATTGTAACCATAGACTATATCAGGATTCGTTGTTTTCATCACCCGATACAACCATTTCAGATTAAGCAGCAACTGCATCAACTGTGGAAAAAGTCGTCCCCGCCTGGTCTTTCGCTCAAAGAAAAAAGCACGACAGGACTCCTCCTGCCGCGTTTGTTTTAAATGTTCTTTGCCGTAGCCGACCTGCTTTGAATTATTATTTAGAGAAACCAGGGTCACATCCATCTCTCTCTTTCGCAATTCGGGCAGCACAAAGCCAAATGCAGTACGGAAATTCAATGTTTGCACCTGAAATCCAGGCTCATCGGGTCGTTGAAAAAACGCCACCGGCAACAAATACAGAATGGACTTGGGCTTGGCCATATCAAAACTTACAAACTCCAGTATTCCAGCTCTTTAATTTTATCTTTAAAAACACCTTTCACATCCACAAAAAGGGCATCGTCACAGGTAATCGACTTAAAATAGGCCTCGTCCAGTTTCATATATTTGTCGTGATTAACGGCAAGAATAATGGCATGATACTCTTTCTTAATCTCATTCACCAGCCCATAACCATACTCTTCCATCAACTCCTCAGAAGAAGCATAAGGATCTGCAACATCCACCTCCACACTGAAAGATCGAAGTTCGTTGTAAACATCGGCAACTTTGGAATTACGAATATCGCTCACATTTTCCTTAAAAGTAGCCCCCATGATAAGCACCCGGGCACCATTTATTTTATGTCCAGTAGAGATGAGTTTCTTCACCACCTGTTTGGCCACATAAGGACCCATTGCATCATTAATAACCCGGCCTCCGGTAATAATTTTGGAGTGATACCCCAGTTCGTTGGCCTTGTAAGTAAGATAATAGGGATCCACACCAATACAATGTCCACCCACCAATCCGGGGAAAAACCTCAGGAAATTCCATTTGGTTCCTGCTGCCTCAAGCACCTCGTAAGTGTTTATATTCAGCCGATTAAATATCAGCGACAATTCATTCATTAAAGCGATATTCACATCACGCTGGGTATTTTCGATAATTTTGGCAGCCTCCGCCACTTTAATTGAACTGGCCCTATGGATACCGGCCTTAATTATGGAGCTGTAAACATCAGAAATAACCTCAAGCGCTTCCGGATCGCTTCCGGAAACAATTTTCAGAATTTTAGTCAGCGTATGTTCCTTGTCGCCTGGGTTGATGCGTTCGGGCGAATAACCGACCTTAAAATCTTCATTGAACTTAAGCCCTGACTCCTCTTCCAGTATTGGAACACAATCTTCTTCGGTACATCCGGGATAAACAGTGGATTCAAAAACTACATAATCTCCTTTTTTCAAGGCTTTACCCACCGTACGGGATGCACTAAGTAAGGGATTAAGATCAGGTAGATTGTGCTTATTAATAGGTGTGGGCACTGCTACCACATGAAAAGTAGCTTCACGCAAATCGGCCGGATCACTTGAAAATTGTATATCACAACCTTCAAAATCTGAAGCCTCTAATTCATTGCTCGGGTCAATTCCCTTTTTCATCAGTTCCACCCGCGCAGGCTTGATATCAAACCCAATAACCTTCATTTTACGGGAAAATTCCAAAGCAATAGGAAGTCCCACATAGCCCAGCCCTACAACTGACAGCTTCGTTTCTTTGTTAATAAGTTGCTGAAACATAACTTCTTAAAATTTTGTTTTCTCTATGTTGATAAATTCTCTCAATGATATCTACAACTTTCAGCCCCTCTAACGCATTGGTGGTAACATAAGTTCGCTCCCTGAGGGTCTGAATTACATTATCAATCACATATTGGTGATTAGCGGCTGAACCTTTGTAGCTGCCGTAATCGTTCGGCGGGTTCACGGGCAGTAAATCAGGCATTTCATAATCCTTAATATTACATTCCACCACTTCGTTCATGTACTGACCAGCTACTTTGATGGTTCCTTTTTCTCCGATAATGGTAATGGTGCTCTCCAGGTTACGATCCCACACAGCCGTTGAGAAATTAATATTTCCCATTCCTCCTTTCACAAAGTTAAACATCACCGAACCGCTGTCTTCAAAATCAGTGGATTGCTGATGCGCAAAATCATTAAAACTGGCCTTAATTTGAGTGATATCGCCAAATAACCAGTACAAAATATCGATAAAATGGGAAAACTGCGTAAATAATGTTCCGCCATCCAACCCGGCAGTCCCGTGCCAATCATTCTTCCGGTAATAATGGTCATCACGGTTCCAGAAGCAGTTGAGCTGGACAAAATAGATTTGCCCGAGACGTTTTTGTTCCATCACCTCTTTAAGCCATACCGAAGGAGGCGAATAACGATTTTGCATTACCGTGAAGACATGTCTGGAGACCTGAAGGGCTTTATGGATAATTTCTTCACCCTCCATTCTGGTCAAAGCCATCGGTTTCTCCACAACAACATGCTTCCGTTTCTCTAAAGCTGCTACAGCCTGACTTGCGTGTAAACCGTTGGGCGTGCAAATATTCACCACATGGCAATCGTCCAGTGTTTCCAGCATCTTACTGAAACTGGTAAAATAGGGAACATGATCCTGGTCCCAGCCTGTTTCTTCCGGAGACCGAATATCGCAAACGGCGCAAAGCTCTGCTTCCGGGTTATCCCTTATCATGGCAGCGTGTCTTTTTCCGATGCGCCCCAGACCCACAATTGCGAACCTGATTTTAGTTGATGTTACCATAGTTCTATCTTTTAACGACCCTTCCATTTTCCAATAAATAAATTTCCGCGCTCTCGGGACAAACAGCCATTCGGTCCTCATCGAACTCCAACGGATGTCCAAATTCGCTCATCCATCCGGCTTGTCGGGCCGGGTTGCCCACCATAAGCGCATAATCGGCCACATCATGGGTAACCACTGCTCCGGCCCCAATAAAAGCATAGCGTCCGATGGTGTGTCCACAAACAATGGTGGCATTGGCGCCGATGGTTGCGCCGGTTTTTACCACCGTTTCCTCATACTGATTACGCCTTGGAACAGCGCTGCGCGGGTTGGAGACATTCGTAAAAACACATGAAGGGCCAAGAAAAACGTCGTCCTCACAAACCACTCCGGTGTAGATGGAAACATTATTCTGCACTTTCACATTATTGCCCAGAATAACCCCCGGCGAAACAACCACATTTTGTCCAAGGTTACAGTTTTCACCAATACGGCAACCGCTCATAATGTGGCAGAAATGCCAGATGGTTGTTCCAATTCCAATTTCTGTCTGGTCGTCAACAACTGCTGAAGGATGAATTTTAGGTAAAGTTAATCCCTGCATAAGTAGCTTATTTTTTAAAGAACTTCTTTATGTTTTTAATGATATATACCTGTTGCTCTTCCGTCATTTCAGTGTGCATAGGCAACGACAAAACCTCCTCACTTAACATTTCGCTCACGGGGAGCCGAAAATTGTTGCCACAACAAGGTGCAAAAACAGGTTGCCGATGCAATGGCACAGGATAATATACCATAGAGGAAACGCCTGCCTGAGCAAGAAAATCTTTTAACCCGTCACGCAAATCACCTCTCACCCTGACGGTAAACTGATTAAATGTATGTTGGGCCTTTTCACTTTGTTGGGGTAGTTTCAATTCTGAAACGTTTGTCAGTTCATCGAAATAAAGTTCTGCAACCTTTTGTCGCCTGAGGATAAAATCATCCAGATGTTTTAACTTCTCGATTAAAACCGCAGCCTGTAGTGTATCCAGGCGTGAGTTTATTCCCACACGTTCGTTGAAATATTTCTTTTTTGACCCATGATTTACAATCATCCTAAGTCGCTCAGCCAAATACTCATCATGGGTAAAGCAAGCCCCTCCATCTCCAAAACATCCCAGATTTTTGGAAGGAAAAAAAGAGGTACAACCAATATGGCCTATGGTTCCCAACTTTTGAAATGTCCCATTCATTTGGTAAGAGGCTCCCAGGCTCTGCGCGCCGTCTTCGATCACAAAAAGCTCAAGTTCCCGGGCAATTTCCATGATCTCATCCATCGCCGCTCCCTGACCAAATAAATGCACCGGAATAATAACACGGGTCCGCTCAGTCAAGGCATTTCTGACTTTTGCAGGGTCGATATTATAGGTATGCGGATCCACATCCACCAAAACCGGTTGAAGCCCCAATAAAACAATCACCTCAACCGTGGAGACGAAAGAAAAGGTCGTCGTTATCACTTCATCACCGGGCTCAAGATCCAGGGCCATCAGGGCAGCCTGCAGAGCATCTGTTCCATTACCACAGGGAATAACATGGCCCGTAGAAAGATAACCTGCCAGGGCATCACTAAAGACTTTCACTTCAGCTCCGTTGATATAGTTTCCCAGATCCAGTACCCGTTGCATTGCCCCATCGATTTCCGGTTGCAAACGATGATATTGTCCGGTGAGATCTACCATCGGAATTTGAATATTCTTATTATGTATATCTGCCATTTTCATTCACAATACTCTGCTTGATTTTTACATGCAATTGATAATTAACCCATTACAAAATCGGACAAGAAAACCACAACTCCCTCATAATAAAAACTTTGCGTCATTGCGTCTCTGCGTTTAAGCTTTTTTTTAACGGGCAATTACCTTCAAAACCCATAATTTATTCCAAATTTACCGGTTACCGTTCCCTCCATCAAAAAAGGAGGAAGGTATTTATCTTTTTCGGGACCACTAACATCCTGGTGACACAAAGAGAAAAAGAGATAACCGTCATTTATCACCTGCCAGGAACCTTTCAATGCCGTTTGCTGCAATTTCCACCTCACCTCATCCATAAACGGCAATCCCCAGCGGGGTTCTTCCTGGTTGATTTCAGGATATTCGGTTTCTCTGCCTTCAACCAGGATCTCCTGGTAGCTCTTCCCTTTCCTGGCTATTAAGTGAGACAACTCCAGTTTTAACCCGCGAAGGGGTCGATACTGAAAACTCAGAAATACCTCGTCGCTATTATCCTGAAGGTAGTGGCCCATAGTATAATTATTGCTCTTCCAGGTAGTTGTAGGGATTTTATGCTGAAAAACCATCGGATGATTTCGGGTATATTCAAGAGTAAAAGCAGTTCCTTCAATAAGATTGGAAACTCTGGCCCCGGCTTTTAAACTTATATAATTGGATTGCTGATGTTTATCGAACATCCGGTTGATTGAAATCTCATCTACAAAAAGCGTAGAATAAAGATGAAGATGCTGAATCTGACGGCTGCTGACTCCAAAAAACATCTGGGCATTCTGCCCCACTTCATTAGATGCTCCATTGTATGTGTGGTCCACAGATTTATAGAACATCACCGGAATTAAAAATGCCGGATTGACATCCGTATCGGCATAAACGATGCTGTTGCCCGCTGAAAAATACAAACGGGGCAAGGGGCGAACCGTTATCAGGTTGGCCGCCACATATTTATTGGCAAATACTTCTCGTGTTCCATCGTAATAGTTGAATGATTCCGCACTGTCCACCACCTCCGAAACCAACCAGCCATGCATAAAATCAAGCTGAAACCATGGTAACGGACTGATTGAAAACGACAAATACGCGTGCGAAGGGGCAATTCCGGAGAAAATATTCGCCCCGTTGTACCCATATCCCCATTGGTAAGCGTCTTTGTGGAGCCCAATGCGTCCCCAGTCCCATGACCAGGTAACACCGCCCCGTGCCTCACTGTAATCGCCGCTATCGTCATCACTCTTGTAAACCGCACCTCTGCGGGAAACCAGGTATTCAGGCCCACCCAGTACCTTTGACTCATGATTGTCGCGTAAGCCGGCATAAAAGCCAAAGTGCTTACCAATGGTTCCATGAAGCTCTCCCCCATTAAAACGATAGTAAGCCATTTCTCCACCCGAGGAAAGTACCTCCAGTCCCAAAACCGGGTTAACCGTCAGCTGAAACAAGGAATCGGAATAATAAAAAAGATCAAAACGCTTATTGATCGGTGTCTTTACTGTTTGTTCTTTCCCAAAATCACGTAAATAAAAGGCTATTTCATTCTTTATCCTCTCAGCCAATTCATCATGGGCAGAAGCTTCCACTAGTCTGTCAGATATAAACTTTCGTCCGTAAGGCTTCGTAATGGTATTTATATCAATAATTCCCAGATTGGCAAGTTCATCCAATAGCTCATAAACACCTGTATTATCAATATGCACAGGCACATACTGCCCCCTCGTCTCATTACAAGAGAACCCCATTGCCAAGAAGAAGAACAAAATATGAGTCCAGGATAAATAATTCTTAAAAAACATTCTCATAAGCATTGAAAACAAATCTCTGATAACAAAAATCTTGCGGAACTCCGTCCCTGTGTTTGGTTAATTCTTAACGAACTATTGTTTGAAAAACATTCAACATTCTTTTTCCTACCACCTCTAAAGTGGCGTTCTCCCGGAACCACCGAACAGATCTTTCAGCTATCTGCTGCATTCGCTCGGGATCTGCCAGCAAACCTTCAATAGTTTCTTCCAAATCTTCCGGATTACAACTAACAACCGGGATGTCAGGATAACAACTACGCGCCCACTGCTCCATGCGGCAAATTACCACACACCCGCGCGACAACCCTTCGATAGCCAGGAGGCCGAACGTATGCGTAAACTGATCCACCAGGATGTGCGCTTTCCCCAGATTCTCAAGCACCTCCCGGTTGGTCATTCGACGTGAAAGATACTCAATCTTATACTTTCCATTCAATTTGGCAATAGCCGCTTCAACATATCGAGTTCCCTTCAGTTCCTGATGTGAAGGGAAATGCATAATTTTCCAGCTTCCGGCACCCGAATAACGCTCCAAATCAACTTGTTGCCCGGGTAAATCAGTCATCAACCACATAGGTAATGCTTTTTCAGGTTTTTTCAGGTAGCCCGATGTGTTAGGACGTGAAAAAATAAAATCGGCCATCTTCTCAAAATACTCAATCCTGCGTCTTTTCTCGTCTGGCTTGTGACACAAGCAATACCGTTGCTTACCCACATCACTGCAAAACCAGCAATCGCTGTATTTCATGGCATTCAACTCATCATGCGGATTTCGCTCAGCGCAACCGGGGAAAAAAAATGCCACTTTTTTCCCAAAAAACTTCAATACCCCCAAATCCCGATGATTATCAAAAAAGGTGATGGGCGAGATAAAGTAAAACAGGTCGTAACGAAAGAGAACCGAGATAAAAAACAAAAATCGAATGCCCGCATTCACCGGTCTTAAAACAAAACGGTTATTGACCAGCTTAATAAGTCCCTTCCGGCTCACAGACCTGAATTGCACCACTTCTTTATCCACCGGATATCCGAATTCATGAGCATGGTAAACGTAACTTTCTGCTTTTACCCCCACACTCCTTAGCGAACGGGCAATGTAATGTGCATTTCCAGCTGTGTTTCCCGGCCCCACAAAAACCCTGAGTTTCTTAATATTTTTTGCTTTCTCTTCTGTGTTCATCCACCAGATCTTCCAGTTTTACAAATTCCAAATTCATCTCCAAAAGCTTGTTGAACAAGGTTTCAGCTCCTTTGCCCAGGTTTTTATAACCGGAGAGATGATCCGGATCCTGATAAAAAGGTTTGGCCCCTTCATATCTTTCACGACTTTCGGTGTTCAAAAATATATGCACCGGATGAAAATTTACGATGTTCAACCCGGCATTGAAATCCAGCTCCATATCTAAAAAATCTTTCCCATAGGAAAAATGCAGATAGTCTTCCCAGTTAAAGGGAATACGCAACACATCATTCCACAAGGGCAACAGCTCCAGATTTCGGCTGTATGGCAAACACACATTGCTCTCATACTCATAACCCATCTCACAAAACATATCAATCAGTACATTGCTCACCAACGATGAGTGTGAACGTATTCCCCTGGCTTGCGGAAAAAGCTCTCGCAACCGCTCCACAACCTCCTTCGCCTTTTCTTTTCTTCCGTTCAGCAAGGGATTGAAATTAGGATGTACCCCAATCTCAAACTGCTTCTTATCAAGCCCATTCAGCAAGCCGGTGGCGTGCGTGGCAAAAAGCGTACAAGGCACTCCCGTTTTTGACAACAGTTCCAGCGTATGTCCCAGAATCCTGTCCGGTACCCAGTCAATGTCAATGGTTATTACTGTTTTCATTTTAAGCCCCCTTTCACCCATGTTTCTTTTTTCCCCTAAAACGATTCTTGCTTAGGCAGAATTTTTAATCTGCCGGATCTTTGCACTATCAGGTCTATAACAATTTCTCTATTTAGTTTTCCCCAAAGTTTCTCAGCCACCACTCAAAACTAAGCAGCGACCAAATCAGCAAACGCCGGTTTTCTTTCCCGTCAATATGGTCGTTCATCAGCCGTTGTGCAACATCTGCATCAATATACTCAAAAATCCGTGCATCATCACTAAAAAGCAACCGTCGGATATACTCTACACTCTCTCCTTTAAACCAACTGGCATCGGGTGCCGAAAACCCTTGCTTGTGGCCGTTGCAATACTCCTCGGGCACATATCGTTGCAACATATTGCGCAACAATATTTTACCGTCGGTAGAAGCCGATTTAAACTGAAAAGCCTTACTGGTCAGGTCGTTTTCATTAATTCGGGATATCTTTTTCCAATCTCTAAGCTTCAATTCCACAGGAACTTTCATGGCAAAATCCACCAGGTCATTATCAAGAAAAGGCAGACGGGTTTCAAGTCCGTGCGCCATACTCAGTTTGTCTTCAACCAGCAAGAGTCCATGAAGAAAAGTTTTACTCTCAAAATAGAGCGAATTATTGATGTATGACTGGGCATCATGGCCATTCGAAGGACCGCCATTCAGCAAGTCCTTAAACACCCGTGCCGGACGCCCAAAGTCAAGTTGAGACCGAAGACCGCTATTAAAAAACGTTTCACGAAAATCATCAGGCACCAGCCTTTGCCAATATTTAAAATAGCGATCGGCAAACCCGTTTTGGTAACCATTGACGGTATTGTGATAATAGCGCCATGGATACCCCGCGAACAACTCATCGCCTCCGGCGCCCGAAAGACAAACTTTTACAAAACGGCCTGCCAGTCGGGAGATGTAATAATTGGGATAGGACTGTCCCACCCGTAAATCCTCCAAATGACTAATCAGCTCGGGCATTACCCGTTCCATATCCCCGGCTTTAAGGACCACCTCGTAATGTTCAGTTTTGTATAGATTAGAAAGGTACTCTGAACGCTCCCGCTCATCAAAATTGAGCTCCAGTCCGGATGCCGAGGACAAATCGAACCCGGCAGTAAACGATTTCAGATTTTTGAACTTTCTGGATGCCACACAGGTAATACCGCCACTGTCCATGCCTCCACTGAGATAGGCCCCTACTTCCACATCCGACACCAACTGCCGGTCAACTGCCTTTTCGAACAACCGATGAAGCTCCGCTTCAGCCTCTTGCTGTGACATGGGCGTTGGATTGAAATCAAAATCCCAGTATTTCTGAGGTGACCCGCATCCTTTCCCCTGTCGCACCTCCATAAAATGACCGGCAGGCAGTAGCTTCACACTGTCAAAAAGAGTAAGGTCGCTGAAAATATTCTGAAACGAAAAGTATTCTGTCAGGGCATCATTGGAAACCTTAAATTTAAAAGAAGGATGTTGCTGAATAGATTTAATCTCAGACCCAAACAGGAATATCTCCGGATTATCGCGATAATAAAGAGGTTTTATGCCATAACGATCGCGTGCCAGAAGCAATCTTTGTTCACTGACAAACCATGCGGCAAAAGCAAACATTCCGTTGAACCGTTGAACAGCCTGGCATCCCCAGCAATGGAGCGCATTCAAAACCACTTCTGTATCCGAACTGCCTCTGAACCTATACCCTGCTGATTCCAGCTCAGTTCTTAGTTCCCGGTAATTGTAAACCTCCCCGTTGTACGATAACACCACCTGCCCGTCGAAACTAACCATGGGCTGATGCCCGGTCTCCGACAAATCAAGAATCGCCAGTCGCCGGTGTCCCAGCCCGACCGGCCCGGATGTCCATACGCCTTCACCATCTGGTCCTCTGTGAGCAAGTACACGTGTCATTTTCTGACAAAGCTCTCCCGGTACCGGTTCATTATTAAGATTGAATATACCTGTTATTCCACACATGCTTTCAATTTTTCCACTACTTCCGACTGTTCTGCTTCCGTCATTGAATGATACATGGGCAGAACAAGCGTTTCTTCCCATGCTCTGATACTTCCGGGATATTGCCTACTCAACCGGACACCCTCTCCCTGAAAAGCAGGTTGCTGGTGCAGGGAATAGGTTCCTATCTGAGCTTCAATACCCTGTTCTCTTAACTGTTTCATTATCCGGTCACGGTTCCGAACAAAAACTGCGAAACTTTGATAGGAGTGGATGCCGTTTTCGGTAGTCAGGGGTATTTTTATCTTTTCCTGATCATCTAACAATTGAAGATAGTTTCTGGCCAGCACCCTGCGCTCGTTGAGCAAATCATCAACAATCTCCATCTGCGCCAGGCCCAATGCCGCCAGAATGTTGCTCATTTTATAATTCGTGCCGGTCGTTAGAAAAACCACCCCTTCCCTTTGGTCATCAGACCCCATTCCGAAATGTTTATATTGATGCAAAGCCCGGGCCCACTGCTCGTTAGGTGTTGTAACCATTCCACCTTCCCCGGTGGTAATAAACTTTCGCGGATGAAAACTAAAAACGGTCATATCGCTCCAGGCCCCTGTTTTCTGCCCTTTAAAAGAACTGCCCAGGGCACAGGCCGCGTCTTCAATAATCAAAATCCCATAACGCTCTTTTAATGTCATCAACTGATCAAAGTCCAGAGGGTTTCCAAATAATGAAACCGGCATCACTGCTTTGGTATTATAAGACATGGCTTCTTCCAATTGATGATAATCTATCAGCAACGTTTCCGGATCTACATCTACAATAACAGGTGTAGCTCCAACAATCCGCACTGCCCCGGCTGTAGCTGGATAAGTATAATCAGGAACAATCACCTCATCCCCACGACCAATACCAGCCACACGCAACGCTGTTTCAAGTCCGGTGGTGCATGAAGTAAAAGCAATGGCATTCGAAACCCCGACATAAGAGGCCACTGAGCGCTCAAAGCTTTTGGTAACGGGTCCCTCTGTAAGAAATCCGCTATCCAGCACTTCATTAACCAATTCCTTTACACGGTCATTGATGTAAGGACGTATAAGTGGTATCCGATAACTCATAGTTTTTTAAACCTTTATTAGACTCACACAATTATTGAGAATACTCAGAAACTTTTAAAATCTCATTAACCATAAAAGCTGTCACATCCTCATGGTCTTCGAGAATTTTCTCTGCCTGACGTCCCCCATTTGCTTTTGTTCCCGCCCTGCTCAACAAAACAGAGGCACTCTTCAGAGCCATTCCCTGTTCTTTTTCCGAAGTTCCAAAATTCAAGACCAGACCATATTTTTCTTCCAAATATATAAGATTCCCCAAATTAAAATCGGCCAGATACACGGCAGGTGTTCCCAGAATTGCGGCTTCAGTTGCCATTGTTGCCCCCTCCCCAACAAGCACGTTTGCATAAAACAACAAATCGTGTATTCGATGAGATTCCAGTTTAAGGCGCAAGTTTTCAAGCTCTGGAGGCAACGGGCCTTCCGAACTGATAAAAACACGACCATATTTCTCAAGACTTTTTACCAATTGAATCTTCCGCTTGCCGGAAAAACCCTGCTTCCCGTGATCGTGAACTGCCGACCAGCCCACAAAACGAACGATGGCAAATGGTTCATTTTCTTTTAAATTCAAACAATCCAAAACCGAACGGTCGGGCTCAAAATAACGGGGATGCAGGTAACACAGCTCCATCAACCCATGGAAACGTTCATGCCCCGGCCCCAACTCGCGCGAGAAACAAACAGGCGTATAAACCGTCCTGGTAAAAGGACGGATAAAAAACCGATAAATTCCGGTGGTTTCTGTATCTGTAAAAGTGATATAGGGTTTCTTCAACAACCAGGAAGCAAGTCCGGAATAAATGGTACTAAAATCCAGGAAAAGATCCGGTTTAAACTTTCGGGCTCGTAGATATTGTCTCCACGAAGTAATAAGCAAATACCAAATTTTTCCCATGGTTGATTTAGCTCCGGCACCTCTGTCAATAAAAGGAATCTGATAATGTTGAAGCAATTCGGACACATGCTCGCGATTACGGGCAGTAATCAGAAACCGATGACCTTTCTCCTCCATAATCCGGATGAAATTCCGAAAATAATGCACGTGGGCCGGATGCCCTATATCAAGAAATATCTTCATACTTTGCAATAATTTCTGTAGTAAAAGATTCTCAAATGTTTATACCAGCGGTAAAAAACTCGTCCCAGGTTCCAAAGCACCCAATTGTGAACATAAATGTACCGCCCTGTTTCCCTGATGGTTCCTCCATAGGACTTTTTATATTGACGGGTTAAAAAATCCTTGCCGGGCCGTCCACCATTTCCCAGGTCAAGAAATCGAATCCCCTCTTGCTCCAGCTCCTGAATCACATTCCACAAAAAACCGTCATACATCCATTCTGATGTTGTGTTTAAACAATGCCCTTCTATCCAGAAGTAAGCCTCCTGTCTGAACTTCATAACCACAACAACGGCTTTTAACTCCCCTCCCACGTCAAAACCTTTTATTCTCACAAAAGGTTGCAACATTTCCAGTTCATCAATAAAACGGAACAATGTGCGGTGAGGAACCGGGCGTCCCTTTTTCCCAACTGCGCATCGGATAATTCTCCAGACATTTGCCATATCCTGTAATCCACGCAAATCTCGGATATTGTACAATACATTATCCAATCGTCCAATATTGTTGCGACGTTCAGGAGAAAGTGACTCCCACATTTCTCCTGATTTACGGTTCATATCAACAACCACCGAGAGATAAGACTCATAATAAAACCCCGCCTCTTCGAAAGCAGGCTTTAAAGAAAGCCCCAATCGCAGATTTCTAATCTCGGAAAAGACCGCTTTATGTCCGAAATCTTTCACCATATGTTCCAGCAGAGCCAGTAAAATACCCTTGTCATGACCCGCCACAAGAGGTCCTCCAAAAACAATTTGGCGCCGCGTAAACCAGGAAAGCGGAAATACAGAATTTTTGAAATTCACAGCAACCATTACTCCTACCATCTGCTGGTCATCAAAAGCAAAGAAAACAACAGGTCGCTGAAATTTTATCAGTTGATGCAAATCATACATCCATGGCATTTGAAAAATACTGCCGTCAGGATGGTTGCTCACAAAATCAGCCCAAACCTTTCGGTCAACCTTTTCCGTATCTGTAATTACTCTCAGTGCCATGTGTATATTCTTTCTCTATTATTTTCCTGAGCTGCCTCTGCCTCCAGTCAACGAAGCAGCAAGGTATTCATTCATTAATCTGGAAGAAATCCTGTCAATATCGAGTTCCTCTATCACTTTACGTCCGCTGATTCTCCGGGGTGAAAGGATTACTCTCCGCACCGCTTCGGAAATTAGTCTGGCATCGGCAGGAACCACTTCACATCCTTCAGTCTCGTTTAACCAAACTGCAACATCACCCACCGGGGTTGAAACAACAGGAACATTGCATGCCAGAGCCTCCTTTACTACATTTGGTGACCCCTCCCATTTGGAAGTAACCAAAACCACATCGGCGGCATTATAAAACCAGGGCATCATAGAAGTCGGTGTATCATAAATAACTTTCAACTCCACCTGTTGATCAGCCAATAACTCAACAGACTCTATCGCAAGCTTCACATTTTTCACCTCTCTTTCCGGATTGGCCGGCCATAAAACAATTTTCCTGTGTGACCAGCCCATTTTTATACGTGCTTCTTCCCTGGAAATTTCCCGAAACAAATTTAAGTCGACCCCATTGGGAATAACCTTTGCATGGTCCACCCCCAGCCGGTTCAGCATTTGTTCACTCTTCACAATCACACAAGGCCAAAAAAAAACAGAAAAAAACTTCACCAGCCATAACAACCATCGGGGGCCAAAAACATCGCTTCCCATGAGAGATACAACAAGAGAACGAGCTCCCGCAAGGCTGGCTATCACAGCACTCAGACCGTAATGTGCATGTACCACCTCAAAATGGTTTTGCTTTAAAAACCTTCGCAATCGGAATCCACCTTTTGCATAACCTTTAAGCCCCCGCTCTTTTACATAAAAAAATGTGACTCCAATCCCTCTTTCCCGAAGACCCCTGGCTTGTTCGACTACCGCCTCAGTGCAACGTCCCTTTCGTACTGCACTACAAATAAAAAGAACCTTCCCGGTAAAAAGATTTGTTGTGATTTCCATAACATTTCAAGTAAAGCCACCCTTCCCAAAAAACGGGATTCATTTTTTAACGGCAATTAAATTTAAGGAATTCGCAAATCGTCTGCTGAGAAGACTGGTCAGTGACAGTCAGTATTTGACCAATTGAAGAATTTTGTATATAAGAGCAGAGTTAAAAAAATGATTTCAATTTTTTTTGCATATTTGACATTTCGTAATCATATTGATTAAATTTTAAGTCATACCTATCTCTTCCGAAACTGATTCTTCTGGAATTTTTCGGAATCTGGAACATCAGGGTGGAAGTCAAAAAAAAGCGTTAACCCCTTTTAGGGCGCGGAATTTAAATATTGACGAATAAAAAAAAGAGCATGGGGAACAAAGGCAAAATCGGAAATTCTAAAGAAAAAAGCAGCAGCTTTCTTGATTGGATAGAGAAAATGGGAAACAAACTGCCGCATCCCTTCTGGATGTTTGTTTGGATAACTATTTTTATTGTTTTCATCAGCTTTATCACCTCCCTATTGGGAGTTCAGGCCACTGACCCGGCCACAGGAGTAGTCATAAAAGTGCAAAACCTGCTTTCGGGCGACGGGTTGCGTCGATTTCTTCAGGAGATGGTGACCAATTTTGCCCATTTTGCACCGTTAGGACTCGTGCTGGTAATGCTTATGGGTGTTTCGGTTGCCGAGAAAAGCGGATTGCTTTCAGTCGTAATGCGAAACCTGGCTTTTTCGGTTCCCCGAAAAGTAGTTCTTCCCGTAATATTTATCATTGGGGCTTGTGGAAACATCGGTTCCGATGCAGGAGTCGTTATTGTGCCGCCAATTGCAGCCCTAATTTTCAGTCAGATGGGTCTACACCCCATTGCCGGGCTGATAGCCGGATATGCAGGAGCCACAGCCGGTTTCACTGCCAACTTTTTCATTGCCGGAACCGATGTTTTGTTGGCCGGGATCAGCACGGAGGTAACCTCCAAAATCCCTGGAATAGGAGAAGTAAGTGCAACAGCCAACTGGTATTTCATGATTGTCTCCACCATTTTATTGGGGCTTGGAGGCGCATTTGTCGTCACACGTTATACCATCCCCAGAACCAGGCGGTTCTCGATGGGTGACCAAAGCAACATTGATGTTTCCGAATCACACTCACTTACCCCTGAAGAACGAAAAGGCCTGAAACATGCAGGATATGCAGCTCTCCTGATTATTGCCTTAGTTTCCCTGATAACCATTCCTTCCTGGGGGCCGCTCAGGAATCAGGAAACAGGAGGCATCGTTCCATCTCCGTTTCTGCGCGGATTGGTTCCCATCCTCTTTTTCCTTTTCGCCATTCCCGGATATTATTACGGCAAAGCCACCGGAAGCATCAAACATCCCGATGACATAATAAAATACATGGGCGAGGGAATGAAGGATCTTTCGGGGTACATCGTTTTGATGCTGGTGGTTGCGCAATTCATAAACCTTTTCAACTGGTCTCGGCTCGACACCATCCTTGCCATCCATGGAGCAGACTTTCTGCAATCAACCGGACTGACAGGTGTGTTTATGTTCACGCTCTACATGACGCTGGTGGCGCTTATCAATATTTTTATTGGAAGTGGCTCGGCGAAATGGGCCATATTTGCCCCGGTTTTCATTCCTATGCTCGCACAACTGGGTTTCACACCGGCATTTGTTCAGCTGATGTATCGGGTGGGAGACAGCATCACCAACTCTATCAGCCCGCTTTATGTTTATTTCCCGTTATTGATAGGCTGGATTCGTCAATACGATAAGAAAGTGGGCATTGGTACAGTTATTTCACTGTTATTGCCCTATGCAATAGTATTGTTCCTGATGTGGCTGGGACTTCTTTTTATTTGGTTTTGGCTGGACTTGCCCATTGGCGTAGGAGAGGGAATATATCTTTAAAAAACTCTGGTTCCAAAAACAAACTTATCCTTCCACCAGGAGTTATCCAGCGAAGTAATGGTTACTCCCTGGCTGGATGAGGCATGCAAAAACTGATTGTCGCCAATATAAATCCCTGAGTGCGTAATATAGTGAGAGGTACGGTAAGTGCGGATAAAAAACACCAGGTCGCCTTTTTGCAAACCCTGTTTGTTGAATATAATTTCCCCGTACCTGGCCTGAGCTTCGGAATTGTGTGGTAGTTTAATTCCATGCGTATTGAAAATCCTGACAAGCAGGCCGGAGCAGTCCATACATCTTGATGTTGTACCTCCCATACAATGGGGCACACCAATGTATTTCCGGCCGGTACGAATAAGACCAGAGGGAGTGACATTCCCTGTATTAAGTTTTTTTTCAACACCTCCCGCAATAAACTTTTTTAACTCTCTGTTGCTTCCGCGAACCTCCTCCATTTCGGAAGAGGAAACAGGGTAAGACTTCTCTGCACATGAAGAGAAAAGTGGCAAAACAGTAATCAGCAAAACAAATATTCGATTTTTCATATTCTCAGAATCAGACACTTTCAGTATAACATCTATTGTGCCACAAAGTTAAAAATTGCTCCCTGGGCTTCAACCAGAATTGTCTCCCTTACCCCGGTAATATTTTTTTACCTTTGTCGCATCAAACAATAATACGATAATAAAGTCCAAACGGAAATACGAAAGACTTTTTATCACGGAGAGCTAAGACCCTGCTCCCCATTACAAAGCAACGATACATCAATTACCTGCAAGAAAATGACGGGTCATAAACAAACAAAGACCAAACAAAAATATTTAACCATAAAACCATCTTATCATGAAACTCAAATATGGAATGAATCCATATCAGGATTTTGCTGAAGTCATTGACAATTCGGACTCTTTTAAAATTTTGAATGGCAACCCAAGTGTTATCAATGTACTGGATGCACTTAACTCCTGGCAACTGGTCAGGGAAGCTTCCCAAACTCTCGGCAAACCGGCCGCAACCTCCTTTAAACACGTGACTCCTTCAGGAATGGCAATGGCAGGTAGTTTAACCGAGTCTGAAAAACAAGTTTATCTGACAAAAGCAGAACCATCTCCTCTGGCATCTGCGTATGCAAAAGCACGCGGAGCAGACCGTTTGGCCTCGTTTGGGGATTTCATTGCATTGAGCGACACCGTGGATGCAGCGACCGCAAAAATGATTAAATCTGAAGTTTCGGATGGCGTAATTGCCCCGGAATTCTCTGCTGAAGCACTGGAAATACTTAAATCGAAGAAAAAAGGAGGCTATGTAATTTTCAGCATTGATAGGAACTACGAGCCCGAAGAGATAGAATCCAGAGAAGTTTTTGGCATTACCATACGTCAAAAGCGCAATCAGCTTCAGGTTAACAATGCCTTACTTCAGGATGTTCGCACAGAATCGAAGCCTGTAACGGAGCAGATTGCCGCAGACATCAAACTGGGCATTCTCACCTTAAAATATACCCAGTCCAACTCCATTTGTGTGGTTAACAAAGGACAGGTGATTGGTATCGGGTCGGGTCAGCAATCCAGAATTCTCTGCAGCCGACTGGCACTAAACAAAGCCAATGTGTGGTATCAGAAGATGATATTGGACTATTCATTTCTTGACCAACATGAAGGGCTGAAGCGCACCGAACTGGACCAGCTTATCGAACAAAAAAGAGAAGCTGTTTTTGGTGATAAAGTAGTTCTTAACGAACTCGAAGGTTCCTGCTTAATTTCTGACGGCTTTTTCCCGCAGAAAGACAACATTGAACTGGCTGCCAAATACGGAATTCAATACATTGCTTCGCCGGTTGGTTCCATCCGCGACCAGGAAATAATGGATACCGCGAAAAAACACGGCATTACATTTATTAATATCGGAGTCCGGTTGTTTCATCATTAAACTAAAACATCTTACTTATGTGGATCAGGACACAATGCAAAAAACAACTCGTAAAAGTCATCCGCATCACGGTTGAGAGAAATATCGGTAGTAAAAACAAGTTCGATCTGGTAGGTCAATTTGCCAATTCCTCGTTATTCCAAAGCAATCAGGTTGTTCTGGGTGAATTCAAAACCAAAGAAGATGCCATCGCTGAGCTCACCTCGATTGAGGAGGCTATTGCCAAAGGAGAAAACGGAGTTTACCAGATAAAATAATCAGACAGCTACCTGAGATGACCGGCGATATACCCGGTTGTCCAGGCAGCCTGTAAATTAAAGCCGCCTGTAATGGCGTCGATATCAAGCACCTCGCCCGCGAAATAAAGATTGGGAGTCACCTTGCTTTGCATGGTCTTCATGTCAACGTCTTTGAGCGATACCCCACCACAGGTGACAAACTCATCGCGAAAAGTTGATTTCCCACGTACCGTATATTTGTCGTGAGTCAGTACTTCCACCAGTTTATTAAGGTCTTTTTTGCCTGACTCGCCCCACTTCTTATTGACTATTATCCCACACCTTTCAATCAGAAACGCCCACAAGCGTTCGGTTAAAGAAAATGGCCGGAAATTGGTCATCAGTTTTTTAGAGTGTTTCAATGCAATTTCTTCCAGCGTTTTTGTCACTTCCCCATGATCGGAATTCCCAAGCCAGTTGACATAGATATTAAATTCATAATTAAGTTGGTGCAAATGCCGGGCAGCAAAAGAAGATAATTTTAAGATTGCCGGGCCACTCATCCCCCAGTGAGTAATAAGCAACGGTCCTTCAGCGTTCAATCGACTACTTTCAACACTGACCTTCACATCATCGACCACTACACCCATCAAGCGGGTGACCGGTTCATCGGGCATATTAAAAGTGAACAACGAGGGTATGGGCACTTCAATTCTGTGCCCAAGTTTTTTAAGCCAGTCAAATCCTTCCTCTCGAGAAGAGCCACCCGTTGTAACAATCACTTTATCGTAATCTTCAATGTTCCGATCGTGCCCCTGAAACATCAGTTTCCATTTGCCATTTGAAGGCACCAGCGCGGACACTCCGCAGAAAGTTCGGACATCCACTCCGAGGCGTTGGGCTTCTCTCAGAAAACAATTAATAACAACCTGTGAATCCTGAGCTGCAGGAAACACACAATCATCGTCCTGGACCACCAGGGGGACACCGTGCGCTTCGAACCACTTCATGGCATCCATATTACTGAACTCATGAAAAAGTTTCTTCAGACTGTTTCCGCCCCGGGGATAAGCTTTTATTAAATCAGAAATTTCCGGAGCAGCATTGGTTAAATTACACCGTCCCCCACCGGAAATTTTTACTTTCGCCAATACTTTCCCGGACTTTTCAAAAATAGTGACCCGGGCATCAGGATATCTTTCCCTGGCACTCAGTGCAGCAAAAAATCCGGCCGCTCCCCCTCCTATGATTGCAATTCGCATGAATATTTTCTTTAGAACTTCAAAAATAAACAAAAAGAGGGCAGCAACGCTCAGACTGCCACCCTCCGAAAAGCACTTTACATATTATTTCCCGTAACAGCAATGTGCTTTTTCTGATAGTAAAGTTAACATTCTAATTAAAAGGGACAAAGTCTATTTTTTATTTCCTGAACCATATCACCCACATAAAAAAACTGGACCCATATAAGGCATATAAGGGAAGTGAATATGAGTTTCAATACATTGATTTCGCAAAACAGTTATCCTAAAACAGATTGATATCTTTTACCATTTTCTCCGGCTGGTAATGGAATTTTTTATAAATTGAAATCATTTGAACATCAGACCAAAAAATACGTTAAGATTATTTACCCGGATAAAAACAATTAACCATAAAAACAGATTCTTATGAAACTACACACTATGAGCCTCATACATGGAATTATTCTCATGGTTTTTGGTATCTGGTCATATTTATGGCCCGAATCGCCTTCACCAACAGCACTTATTCCGGTTATTTTTGGAGCATTTATACTGGTGCTCAACAAAGGTGTGAGAAACTATCGAAAAGGAATCTCCAATGCGGTAATGGTGCTTACTTTTCTCATCCTGGCCGGACTTGTATTTCCGCTAACCGGCTCCCTTGAGAGAGGCGATACCCCGGCTTTGATAAGAGTCCTCATCATGATGGTAACGTCTCTGATTGTTCTGATATTCTTTGTTAGAAGATTTATAAATGACCGAATCAGAGATGATAAAAAACCGGAATTCTAGCCTGCATTATTCACAAATAATCTATTCCGATAATTCATGAATAAAGCAGGCCAGACCTATTAAATATCCGGATTCCGTCCGGTTCGGTTTTTAAGACCATGCAAGATTCCCAGCCAGTAATAGTAAAACAGGCTGGGATTTTTTTTTCGAATGGCCCAAATTAATGTGAATGGGCTACGCAATGTTTCCTGAAGCAAAAACTTAATCAGCCCTGCCCGAAATCCGTACTCCTTAAAATACAAAACCTTATTTCTTCTCAAATAGAAATACTCGCGACAAACACTTTTCTTATCAGGCCGGGTCCAGTCATGATAATGCCAGCAGATTGCTTTTCGGGTAACCATGGCCAACCGCTTTTGCTGAGAAAAGCGAAAAAAGAAGTCCCGTTCCTCGCCATACAGAAACAATTTCTCGTTCCACAGATGCATCTCACTAAATATTTCAGTTCTCAACATCAAGGCCACGCCTGAGAGATAATCCACATCGGCAGAAATGGGTAGTTGCTTACAGGAGTGGAGTTTTAATCCGGAGTCGGGTGCGTTTTTCCGGGCTGTGAGAAAATTCATATTAAGCCTGAAATTCTGGACAACACGGGAACGTTTATTTCTGGCACCTTCATAGATTAATGGCCCGGAAGCATCTACCCCCGGAAACCGGGACATGTGGAGATACAGGTTCTTAAGGAAATCCTTATGCAATTCCACATCAGTATTCAGAATTAAAACGTAAGGTGCACCCAATTCCAGGGTTCGTTCCAATAAAAGATTATGTGCGCGTCCAAACCCAATATTCCCTTTTCCGGATATCACTTCAACATCGGGATACAACTCTTTGAATATCTTGCCGCATTCCTGTGGTTCCCCGTTGTCAATAGCCAGAACATGAAAATCGGAAAACGTCTGGTTCTCCAACGACTTAGCCAACCCCTCCAAAAAAGGAGCATCGTGATAAAAAACCAGCTGTATGACAATCTTTTTATTCATAAAAATGAAAGTTTTCAGATTTTTTGTCTGATGAAGCCCTGATTTGTCGCAGTTTTTGTAATCTTATTGCCACGCCTTGTTCAAAGACACTACAGTTTCCGAAGCCTGTAAATCAAAGCCGCCAAAATTCCGGCATAAAGATTTATCAGCAAAGTACCGGTAGTTAATTCATTAAACAGATAATTGGGTTTAAAAAAGAAGGTTTTGACCATCCATGCAAAGACGACAAAGAAAAATGCGACATCCAAATCATTCGCGTTTTGAATCCGTGCCTTCACCATCCGGTAAGTAACAACCAAATATCGCCACATCTGAAAATAAAGCAAACTGTATATTCCAAGTCCCACCACCCCATACATGGCCAAATGCCCCGTTACCGGTAAGTCCGTCACTTCATAATCGGAAGGATGAAACCGCATTGAAAAAAAATCGGAAAAACCGGCTCCCGTACCAAACCACGGTCGCTGATTGATGAGCGCCAGATGAGCAGGCCACTGATTAACCAATCGTCCCTCAATTACGCCACTGGTGTAGGCATCTCCGGAAATGAAAAGCCACAGGTCTGCCACCTGCCGCCATACCAAACGGGGATATTCTGGAAAAACAACCCACATCAGAAACAAAAGCGCCAACCCCGGTCCCAGCAGCATTGCCATCAGCCCCTGAAAAGAAGTTCTGTAAAACCGATAATACAGAAACAGCGAGGCCACTGCCAAACCGACCACATTGATATAACTGCTTTTTGTCAACGATAGCATCACCGCCAGGAGCATCAGCAAAGTTGCAATGAAAAGAAAATTTCTGTAGCGGTAATCAGTTTTGCGTGCAAGAATAAAAAATGAGAGCGGAACCAATATATCAGAAAGTCCTGAGCTAAACATCAGATACCGCAAGATTCCTGTTCCCCGATATCGTTCTGCCTGCCAAAGGGGCAACAACTCTACTCCGGAAATCACTGAAATAAAATACAACAGATAAACAATCAGAGAGGTAACCACCAATACATCTACAAAAACTGACAACCTTCGGCGGGCCATCATGAATACAGGGATTATCAGAAGAAATCCAAATACCGTCATCCGTTCACGAATAAGCAAATAGCGAAAAACATAACCCCATCCCCGGCCAGGCTGCCAATAACCAAAAATAAAAACATGGTAGAGCAAAAAAAGAATCTGCACACCCAAAAGAACCCAAAATGGCTTAAAACTGAGCAACTCCTTTTTATTAATCCCCGGAGCTAAAAAAGGTGTAAATGCCAACGCAAACAGAAAATCCCGATAATAAAACCCACTCAGGGCCTCTTTGCCAAAAAATACAGTCAGGTGACCGGTGGGATCAAACAAAAGTACAATCACAATCCAGAAAAGATGATCAGGCCAGCGCCGGACTACCAGCAGACCAACGCCGACAAAAGCAAGAAGCATCAATATCAGTAAATACAAACTCATTAATGATGTGATTTTAACTTTTCAAAAACAGCTGACAAGTCACCCCAATGCAGCAATTTAAGCAAAAATGCTGTAGTGGTTACGATTCCCACGGCCAATATTCTTATTCCCCATCCGGCAGAACCGGGCCAGAATGTCACCCATAAAGAAATGCCAAGGCCAACCAAAAAATACAGCATAATCCTGAAGAAAGGATAAGCCAGAGGAAAATAACGTGCTGCCACGTTTACTTTTATCTGCCAGTAAACCACAAAAGAAATCAGAGTCGCCACGCCGGCACCAATAAATCCCCATCGGGGTACCAATAAAAAATTGAGCCCTATATTCAGGATAGCTGTGACACCCGTGATCCACGCAAAATGCCAGGTTTTTTCAGCCAAAGAAATTCCAGGGCCCATGGTTTGATAAGATTGAGCCGCTATATAGGAAAACACCAGAAAAGGAACCACCAGAGCTCCATCAGCATAATCGGGAGTAGCAACAAACGGAATCAAAACATCGGCAAAGACAGACAACCCGGTGGCCAGAATGACACTTCCAGCCAGATACAACACATAGATGTCAACAGCCATTTTCCGGGTACGAGGCTTATTTATATCCTTTTCGGCATAAAATGATTGAAAAAAAAGAACCCCGAAACTCATCTGAACAGCCATATTTATAAGCAATACCGGCTGAGAAAAGATGGCTCCGATAGAATAAAGCCCCACCTCATTTAAATCCTGATAATAAAGCAAGAAGAATCGGTCGCTGCTGTTGTAAATCCACGCAGCAAGGCCGGCCCATATCAGTGGAAATCCGTATTTCAGCAATTGCCGGGCCCAACTGAAGGAGAAATGGAAACTATACTTTCGATAATTAAAAATGCCAAAAGCCAGAATAACCACCAGCAAACTACTGCCTACTCTTGCCCACATTGCTCCTTCTACACCATGTTTCAACATTATCACCAGCGTAATACCCAGGCCAATATTTGCCAGCGACTTAATCACTGTAATCAGATTGTAGCGCCAGGGCTGACGAAAATACCGGAAAAGATGCGATTGCTCACTCATCAGCAGGTTGACAGGCACCAGCAGACAAAGAAGCACAATCAGGAACCCGTGATCAGGCGTACCAAACAAAAGGTTCGATAATGTTTCCTGAAAAAAAAGCACCGGGATAAGCGCGAGAAATGAAAACAGCCGAAGAAAGAAAACAGTGGAAAGGACATCCCCTTTTTGCTTGTCATCAGCCTTGAAATAGTAGAATCCACTGGCCGACTCTAGCCCCACCGA
>NZ_JADQBH010000042.1 GCF_016278715.1 Marinilabilia sp.
CTGAGCAATTCCGATGATCATAGCATCCCGAAAAGTAATTTCACGATCGCCCGATTTTTTGTAGTAGGAAAAAGCCAGAAATGACGCTGTAATCAGCAGCATAAACCCCACCAGCAGCAACATTTTTTCGGTATTGAAGATCTCCTCCACATAATCCTTAAAAAAGAGCCCTACAATGCCAATCGGAATCATCGAAAAGGCAATTTTAGCAATGTATTTTGTCTCCTCGTTCCAGCGAAACTTAAACAATCCTGCCAGCAGGTTGACAATGTCTTTCCGGAAAACCACAAGAGTACTCAGCACCGTAGCCCCATGCACAACCAACGTAAACCGTAAGCTATCGGGGGTATCAATGCCCAGAAGATGTTTCCCAACCTCCAGGTGCCCGCTGCTGCTCACAGGTAGAAACTCGGTCAGGCCCTGTACAAAACCCAGAATTAATGCTTCAATCCAATCCATATATCAAATTGTATTACAAAAAAATGTGAGTCGTTACATCAAAAATGCCTGCCAAAACCTCAGCAGACATTTTCCGTTTTTAAAACCCAACGGGCATAGAATAAGAATCACTTCTTCTTTTCCATCTCCTTGGTGTCTTTCGGCTTTTTCATGATAGCATAAATGGCAAACAAAAAACCAAATAAAACCACCAAAGGCGCCAGTGTTATGCGACGAAAACTGTATACCTCCTCGTTAAACACTTCGGGGTTTTCACTTCCGCCACCCATCATCAGCAAAAACCCAATAATCACTATTACAAATGAAACCGCCAACAACAGATAATTCTTTTTTTCCAGGGCCATTTCAAATTTCTTTTCTGTCTCTTTTTTCGACATAGCTTTATTTTTTCAGCATCAACAATTAAACATTCAAACCATTATTTTCCAATGCTGTTTTAGAAATATAAATCATCTGCTTTGAGCCGCAGATATTTATTGACTGCAAAAAATGTGGAAATAAGGGTGATAAAAATCCCCAAAAGGATAACAAGTCCAAAAAGAATACCAATAAGCAAAAGGTTATTGAACCCGATCATTCCCTGTAATTCATTGTTCAGTCCATAAATGAGGGATGATAACAAAAGTATGGCGATGGTAGCCCCTGCCAGACCATTTAAAATACCGGTGGCCAAAAACGGCCTTCGAATAAAACCTCGTGTAGCCCCAACAAGTTGCATTGATTTAATCAGAAAACGTCGTGAATAAACAGAAAGACGAATGGTGTTATTAATGAGCGCGATGGCGATTACCAGCAAAAGAATGGCAAATCCGGCCAACACAATGGATATTTTTTCAATATTGTCGTTCACAGCATGCAATAAATTTTTCTGATAATAAACCTCCTGCACCTGCGGAAAGTTCAACACCTGATTTTCAATGACTGCCATACTGTCGGGATTGGCATATTCGGCATATACTTTTACCTCAATACTTGACAACAATGGATTGTATCCCAGGAAATCAACAAAATCTTCTCCCAGTTCCTCCTGCATTATATCAGCGGCTTCGTCTTTGCTTATATAAGCCGCTTCGCGAACATAAGGAGAGGCATTGAGTATTTTTTGCAGCCGCTGAACTTCAGCTTCCCGGGAGTTATCATCCACCAACACAGTAAACCCAAGATTCTCTTTCACATAGTTTGACAATCGATGTGCATTAAGAAACAAGAGTCCGATAATTCCCAACAAAAACAACACCAATGAAATACTTATCACGGTGGTTACGTAGGAACTCCTGAGCTTTCTTTTGGCAGCTGTATTACTCATAATGTTGGCACATTTTTCCTAATAAGATGCAAATATAAAAGAATTTAGTCCCAACCCATTAAAATAGTTACCTTGATTTGCTATAGAACGTTAGATTTTTAGATGTTAAAAGCTTGAAACCTCCTACTGTGTTAGTATTCAGACTCTTAGTTGATAGTCAATTAACCTGTTGCAAAACCCTTTGAATCAGCCGTTTATGTTTAAAAGCTATTTTGTATTAAAATTCGGATTTTCAACACCATACGATTTATCTTAATTCTTAAATCAAAAAATCTAAAGGTCTGTTATCAATAAAAGCACCCGCATTTTACAAACAGTTGTTTCACAAGTTATTGCAAAAGAATATGGCTTTAGTTAATTTTCAAGTGTGTACTTTTAGAAATTGCTTCGGGTCGAGCCATCGCATTGAAACATTGCAATGTCTTGGGAGATGAAGGGAGTTGCTGTATTACAATACTCCGTTAAACTTTTGCAAATATTTGATAATGAATAATTAAAAAACAGAATTGATGATATTAAACCTCTGATAATAAAATCTTTGCGTCTTCGCATCTCTGCTTTTAGGTTTTTTTTAACGTACTATTGCTATTAACCAAGACCTAAAAAAGTGGAAAAAGCTTAAAACACGGGACATTTTAATCTTTATGCCGTAACTTTGAGAAAGAAAAAAACAAAAACCCATGTTTAATTATATTTTCGGACCTGTTCCATCACGCCGCCTTGGAATGTCGCTGGGAGTTGATCTGGTCCCCCGAAAAGTTTGCTCTCTCGATTGTGTCTATTGCGAAGTGGGCATTACCACCAAGTTGACCACCGAACGAATGGAGTATGTACCTTATGAAAAGGTTGTTAAGGAACTATCTGAATACCTGGACCATAGTCCGGCCCCCGACTTTATTACTTTCTCCGGTTATGGGGAACCGTTGCTAAACTCAAGGATTGGGGATGTTTTAAAATTCATTAAGGAAAATTACCCCCGGCTGAAAGTAGCTATCCTAACCAACGGAACACTGCTTTCTGACAAAAACATAAGAGCCGAAATTATGCAGGCTGATTTGGTACTTCCATCCATCGATGCGGCCACCGACAAAGTATTCAAAAAGCTGAACCGTCCGGAAAAACACCTTAAAGTTAAGAAGCACATTCAGGGTCTAATCGATTTCCGTAAAGAATTTAAAGGTGAAATATGTCTGGAAGTTTTTATTCTCCCCGGCTACAACGACCACAACGAGGAAGTTAGTGAACTCAAAAAGGCAATTCGGGAAATACAACCCACTTTTGTACACTTAAATACACTGGATCGTCCCGGGGCTATTGAAGGCCTTCATCCTGCAACTAAAGAACAACTGGAAGACATAAAAAATAAAATTGATTTTGAGAATACGTTAATTGTGGCTGCCGCGCATTCCAGTAAAAAAAACAAGGCTTATCGGGCGGATAAAGAATCCGCCATTCTGGAAACAATTTCCCGTCGTCCCTGCACAATCCCTGACCTCCGGAACATTATGAGCCTTCACATCAATGAACTCAACAAATACCTCGACATTCTGGAAGCCGAAGGCAAAATCACCACAGAATTTGGAGAGAGAGGGATGTTCTACAGGTTAAAATAGGAAATCTTAACGTTTTAATTTTCGTTCCATCTCAAAGTTGCCCGCTTTAAGGTTGTAAGCCACAAAATTCCCGTCTTCATCATAGAGTTTGTCGAATTGCACCAAATCTCCCGATACCCGGTCAACAAATTGTAGTCCACGAGTCAGGATATTTGCTGATTGCTGAGAACCATCGGGAGTGTCTGCAGCGGTAAGCAACCGACCGTCCTTCCGGTTGATATCCAAATAAAGGGGCATCATCTGGCGCAAACCAGCTTCGTAAGCATTTGGAATACCTCCTGCCAAATCCATTTTAATACCGTTGGAGCTAAGTTTTACCATTGGGCGTTGCATGGAAGAGGAGTCCTCAGCACCGTCTTCATCTTTTACTTTAGCATAGATCCTGTTATCAACTGAATATATGCTCGATGAGTGACTGGATAAATCAAAACTCTGAACCTCAGCCAACTTTAGTTCAGGAATATCAGGGTCGGAAATAACAAAAGGTAATGGCTCCAAACGCTCCATCACAATTTCATTTGCTCCCGTACTTAGTAAGAACCTCGGGGCATCTCCAAAAAACAGCAATAGCCCGGCAACAATCCCCACAGCGCCAACTCGCCAGGCTGAAAGCCAAACAGGTTTAATCCGCTTTTGAAGCAACGACGATTTTCCCTCATACCGAATGGATTCAATCGCTAGCCTGGTATGCTGAAACTCAACCCCACGCTTTATCAAGGATTCATCCTTACGAATTTTGACAGCCAACTCCTTCTCCTCTTCTTCCGAAAGCCCTTCCTCCATCTGCTTTACCAACAGATAATCGGGACGAGATATCTCAATCAAATCAGATTCTCCTTTTTGAAGCTTTTCCGGGGCATCAAAGCGGATAGTTGAAGGTTCCAGCTTCAATTCCTCAAAGGCATTCAATTCTTTCTTCAGTTCGGGATTGAACTGAAGAAATTCATCTAATTCCCTTCGGGCTTGCTCGTCCAGTTTTCCATCTAAAAAATCGATGAACCAAACTTCATAATTATCTTTGCTGATACGCCTCATACTACCACCTCCATCTTTCCAATATAATTCCTAAGGAATACACGCGCCCGGTAAATATAAACTTTAACCTGGCTCTCGCTCAATCCGGTAATTTCGCCTATTTCCTCATACGAATACCCTTCATAATCACGCATCATGACTACCATTTTCTGATCTTCGGGCAATTTTTCCAGTGCCTGGTGCAAAATTTCCTGCAAATCGGAATACTGGCGCTCATGTGCATGTTCCTGCAAGTCGGCTTCTTCCATCCGCACCGAATGTTTTTCACGCCGTGTATGGTCAATCAAAACATGATAGGCTGTAGAAAAAAGATAGCTTTTACCTTTGGCAGAATCCACGTTTTCGTGATGACGCCACATCCTTTCATAGGCATCCTGCACAATATCTGACGCTTTGTCCTTGTCACGAATGTTCTTCAGGATAAAGCGGTAAACATTGTCGGAATATTGTTTCACGCAATCGTTGTATTCGTCTACAGTCATCAGGTTCCGGTAAATTGATACAGGTGGGACGCTTTAATGTGACGAAAAGTTACAGCGAAATTTTTTTGCGGGCAAATAATTTATCTGTTCCACACAGGAAAAGGATTAAACCAAAGAGGGCACGGAGGAACACAGAGATATTTTTCCTGTATCTCTGTGTGGGCTCTGTGGTAAAAACATCAATGGGCTACCAGCCAGTTTTCACCAACACCCATATCAACTTCAAGTGGAACTTTCAAAGAAACGGCCGATTCCATTTCTTTTTTAACGATTTCCTTAACTTTATCAACCTCGGAATTCAGTACTTCAAAGTTGAGTTCATCATGTACCTGCAGTACCATCCGGCTTTTAAGATTTTCCTTTCTGAAAGCACGCTCGACACCTACCATTGCCATTTTAATGATATCGGCCGCCGCTCCCTGGATGGGGGCATTGATGGCGTTGCGCTCCGCTACCCCACGAACAACACCGTTGCGGCTGTTGATGTCAGGCAGATAACGACGGCGCCCAAACATGGTTTCCACGTAGCCTTTTTCACGCGCTTGTGCAATCACTCGCTCCATATATTGTTTTACGGCCGGAAAACTATCAAAATAACCATCAATAATTCCCTTGGCTTCTCCTCTTGATATATTTAGCCGCTCGGACAATCCAAAAGCTGAAATGCCGTAGATGATGCCAAAATTGGCCGTCTTGGCCTTGCGGCGCATATCACTGGTCACCTCATTCAAAGCAACCTTAAAAATTTTAGCCGCGGTGGCCGCGTGAATATCTTCTCCGCGGTTGAATGCCTCCAGCAGATTTTCATCCTCACTCAGGTGCGCCATCAGCCGGAGCTCCACCTGGGAGTAGTCAGCACTCAGAAAGGAGTGATCGGAATCCCGAACCACAAAGGCTTTTCGCATTTCGCGTCCATCTTCCTCACGAATGGGAATATTCTGAAGGTTGGGATTGGAACTACTCAAACGCCCGGTTACCACCACCGCCTGATTGAAGGAAGTATGCAGGCGGCCGGTTTGAGTATTTACCAATTTAGGTAACGCCTCTACATAGGTGTTTAACAACTTTTTAAGACCCCTAAATTCCAGAATTTTTCCAATAATCGGATGATTGTCCTTCAATTTCTGCAAGGTCTCTTCGTTGGTACTGTATTGGCCCGATTTTGTTTTTTTCCCCTTGCTGTCAATTTTCAATTTGTCAAACAACACTTCGCCCACCTGACGGGGACTAGACACATTGAACTCGGTCCCGGCTTCCTCGACAATTTCTTTTTCAAGTATTTCAATACGTTTCTGAAGTTTTTTGGCAAAATCAGCCAGCGCTTCGGTATCCAGGACTACCCCAATATACTCCATTTCGGCAAGCACCTTGAGCAGTGGCATTTCCACATCATCAAACAATGAAACCATCTTTAGTTCCTTCAGTTCTTCCAGTAAGGGCTCCTTCAACTGCAGGGTAATGTCTGCATCCTCCCCGGCATATTCGGTAACGGTTTCATTGTCAACATCGCGCATGCTGCCCTGATTCTTCCCTTTCTCACCGATGAGTTCTGTGATGGAAACAGGGGTATAGTGGAGATAAGTTTCGGCAAGAAAATCCATGTTGTGCTTCAATCCTGGCTGAACCAGGTGATGGGCCACCATAGTGTCGAAGAAAGGCCCTTGCATTTCCACCCCGTAGCGTTTAAGCATCAGATAATCGTATTTGAGGTTCTGCCCGACTTTCAAAACCGAAGAGTCGGTCAGAACTTTTTCGAAGCGCTTAACCATTTCCTCTGCTTTTTTTCTATCCTTATCTACAGGAACATAGTAAGCTTCACCTTTCTCAAAACTAAAGGACAATCCAACCAGCTCATTGGACCACACATCAAGACCGGTAGTTTCTGTGTCAATGCAAAACTCCTTTTTCACACTAAGGTCGGCAGCCAAAGAATCCAAAGCTTGCTGTGTGTCAACCAGGTAATACTGATGATCCGTATCTTTAATGGTCCTATTGTTGGTATTAAATTTCGCCGAAGAAGTTACAGGGCTTGTATCGTTATCGAAAAGGGAGCCCTGCGTAGGTCCATCCTCCTTTTTTCCGGCGATCTTTTCCCACAAAGTCTTAAATTCCAACTCTTCAAAAACCGGCTGTAATTTATCAAGGCTAGGTGCTCTGTGTAGAAACATTTCTTCATCAAACTCAATAGGAATTTGCGTTTCGATGGTTACCAATTTGCGGGACAACTCCACCTGATCTCTAAAATTAACCAGGTTCTCCTTTTGTTTTCCGGTAAAATCATCAATGTTCTTATACACATTTTCTATCGTCCCATATTTCCCAATAATATCTTTTGCTCGTTTTTCGCCGATGCCGGGACACCCCGGAATGTTATCGGCACTATCGCCCCAGAGCGCGAGCAGATCAATCACCTGCTCGGGTTTCTGCACTGAAAATTTCTTTTGAATTTCAGGAATACCCCATCGCTCAATATCGTTACCGGCCGATTTGGGTTTGAACATGACGGTTCTCTCGGTTACCAGCTGAGCATAATCCTTATCGGGGGTAACCATAAAAGTGTTAAACCCGGCATCCCCGGCTTTCCGTGATAAGGTTCCAACCACATCATCAGCCTCAAACCCATCTACCTGGATAACCTTGATGTTAAAAGCATCAAGAATTTGCTTGATATAAGGAATAGCCTTTTTGATATCTTCGGGAGTAGCGTCCCGGTTGGCCTTGTATTCACTATAGAGATCGTTCCGGAAAGTAGGGCCGGAAGGATCGAAGGCCACTCCAATATGTGTAGGATTTTCTTTATTCAGCACTTCAAGCAAAGAATTGGTAAACCCAAAAATTGCAGAGGTGTTCAACCCCTTGGAATTGACCCGGGGATTTCGAATAAAAGCATAATACGCCCTGAAGATCAAGGCGTATGCATCAAGTAGAAATAATTTCTTGGTTTCTTCGGACATAACTTTTCAGGTTTAATCCCGAAAAGTAAGAAAAAATGAGATACTATTCATTGTCGGAAGCAAACCATTCGGCAAATGAATTACCTGTTTCGTGCAGTTTCAGGCTGAAAAGGGAAATATTTTCGGGAAGTCGCGCTCTGATTCTTTCCGCATAATCAATCAACAAATTTTCGCAAGTGGGCTGATAAGGAACCACATGATAGCGCTCGGTCATTTGAGGTACTTGAAGAAGTTTCTCAACCTGAGCTTTATCGCTTATCACAATGCTATGGTCCATTTGGTCGACAACCTCTTCTTTTACAATCTTTTTCAAATCACCAAAATCCATCACCATCCCATATTTCGGATTGTACTCATCCGAATTGGGTTCCCCCAGGACAGTAACCTGAAAAATGTAGGAGTGACCATGAATATTTTTGCAGAGTCCGTCATAATTCCACAAAGCATGGGCCATCTCGAAACGGAACTCTTTAGTTAATCGTATCTTCGACATAGTTATTTAAAGCAATTAAACAATCGATTCGTTTGTCCCAAAATATGGAGTTACTGGCAAGATAATTAGTAAATTAATTGACTTCCTGAGCCTTAAAAACAAAACCCGGTTGTATTTAAACAACTAATAAGCAAACGCTTAAGATATCAAATAGTAATTGAATTAAAAAATGAGCTTTCTTATTCCACAGAGCAACGGCTTACGCACTCAACAATGTTGCGCAAGCTGTCATGCTTCAAAAAATAAAAAGTATTCTTCCCTTCCCGTTGTGAAGCTAAAACCCCTTTATCTTTAAGGATTCCCAAATGATGAGAAGTCGTGGATTGTTCAATATTCAACAAATTATGAATCTGGGTAACTGTCAGTCTCTTCCCATCTTCCAAATGATTAAGAATGGCGATGCGCATTGGATGGGCGATGGCTTTTAGCATACTTGCTGCCCGGTCGAGCTGATTAGCATCAAGGTCTTTAATTTTCATTGCTTTAACTTCCATTATTAATAATGATATCTTCTATTATAAATAGGTAATCCTTTTCACTTTATATCATTGCCCTTTAACTTTAACGGCCCAAAGATAATGAAGATATTTTGATTATTAGATATTTAAACCTGTGAAATATGCAAATATTTAGATAGGACTGATATTTACATTCTGTTGCAACACTAATACGCGGCAATTTGTTATTTTTGAAGATTAATAAATAGAAAAATGGAGCATTTAACAATGGACCGTTGCAGTTTTAACCAACAACACACTGATTAAATGCCCATTACCCGCAGGTTAATTATTTAAACGCCCCGAATAATCAACAGGAAATTATCAACCTGCCATCGATGGTTTTACCCAAAGAAGAATTGACAAATATTAAGAAATGAAAATATCATCAAAAATAACCTCTCCCATAGAAGAGGAGATGAAGCGGTTTGGTCCCTATTACAAGAAAAATTTTGACACCAAAATCCCGCTTTTGAATATCATTACGAATTATCTGATTCGCCGTAAAGGAAAGCAAATGCGTCCGATGTTGGTATTTCTGGCGGCTAAACTTAACGGAGAAATTGGCCCCGGAACTTACACAGCTGCCGGACTAATTGAACTGCTTCATAACGCCACTCTTATTCATGACGACGTGGTAGATGAAACATACCAGCGCCGGGGATTTTTCTCCATTAATGCCTTATGGAGGTCTAAAATAGCCGTGCTGATTGGAGATTATTATTTGGCCATGGGACTTATAAAATCGCTGGAAGAAGAACAAACCGAAGTACTGCGGATTGTCTCCACCGCCGTCAAAGAGATGAGCGAAGGAGAATTGTTGCAAATAGAAAAATCACGCAAACTAAATATTACAGAGGAGGTTTATTACGAAATAATCCGTAAAAAAACAGCCACCCTGATTGCTGCCTGTACAGCTGCAGGAACTCTGTCTGTTGGCGCATCAAAAGAGATTATTGCCCGGATGCATGATTTCGGAGAACATCTGGGAATCGCCTTTCAAATCAGAGACGATTTATTGGATTACGAAAAAACCAATCTCTCGGGGAAGCCTACCGGAAACGACCTAAAAGAAAAGAAGATGACGCTTCCGTTGATTCATGTGCTGGAAAAAATGCCATCTGCTAAAAAACGGCAAATCCTTAACACCATCCGGAAACACCATAAAAATGAGAAAAAAATTGCCCCCATTGTCCAGTTTGTAAAAGACAACGGAGGCATTGATTATGCTCGTAAAAAAATGATCGAATACCGCGATAAAGCACTGGAAATTCTAAATTCCTATCCCGAGGGAGAAGCTCGGGAAGGGCTCATCGAGTTGGTTCATTTTACCACCACAAGAAAGATTTAAAAATATTTTTCGAAGCTCTTCCCCTGGAGCTCAGCCAAATCGGCCAGCAAATTGTTGGCCAGACGGCTGGCGCCAATCCGGAATCTTTCTGAAATAAGCCACTCCTCTCCCAATACATCATTTACTATCTTAAAATAAACCAATGCTTCTTCGGTAGTACTGATGCCGCCCGCAGGTTTCAACCCGATAACTTTCCCGGTAACGGAATGAAACGCCTTTATAGCATGAACCATCGTCCATACGGCTTCGGGAGTAGCGGAAGGATTCATTTTTCCGGTAGAGGTCTTAATGAAATCGGCGCCGGCTTCCATGGCCAGAATGGAAGCTTCCCAAATATTTTCCGGTGATTCCAGTGCTCCGGTTTCCAAGATAACTTTCAAATGAACCTCGCCCATTATTGATTTAATGCGACTTATCTCCTCCATTACAAATTCATAATTCCCTTCAAGAAATTCCCCGACCGAGATTACGATATCTATTTCGTTGGCTCCCATATCCAAGGCTTTCTGAGTTTCTTGCACCTTCAAATCAAGAAAAGTTTGGGAAGATGGAAAACCAGCCGATACAACTGCCCGCTTAACATCCAGGTCTTTCAATTTGGTTTTCAGCACACTTGCAAAAACAGGATACACACACACAGCCCCTACCAAAGGCATATCGGGATAATCCTTTGAAAAACAGACCACTTTGTCACAAAACTCCTGCACGGAGTTGGCACTGTCGGTGGTGTTGAGGGTGGTAAGATCGATAAATGAAAACAACTTTTTCAGATTCTCTTCAGTCTTTAAACCAGTTGTATCCCTGTTTTCAGGCCATCTGGGCATATTCTTAAAATACTTTTCATATTTCTCAAGCAATTGTTCCGACTGTTCCATTCTATTTAAGTTTTGGATTGTTTTTATGTCTTTCTTTGTCTCTGGTTGTTTTCTTTTCTATAGATTTCTGAAGTGCTTCTGTCAGATCAACTCCGGTTTGATTTGCCAGACAAAGGAGTACCCATAAAATATCTGCCATCTCCTCTTCATGGTTGTCAGCCTCACCTTCCTTAAACGACTGGTCACCATATTTCCGGGCAATTACTCTGGCCAATTCCCCCACCTCTTCAGTAAGCACGGCCATATTGGTGAGCTCACTGAAATAGCGAACTCCGTGCGTATGAATCCAATCATCCACGATTTGTTGAGCTTCTTGAATATGCATTAGCGCTATTTTTTATCTTTGGTATCAATAAGTATTGTCACGGGCCCGTCATTCACCAATTCAACAGCCATAGAAGCCCCAAATTCACCGGACACAACAGGCTTACCCAATGACTCCGATAAACGCTCCTTAAACTGCTTGTAAACAGGAATCGAAACCTCCGGCCTGGCAGCATCAACATACGAGGGCCTGTTACCTTTTTTTGTTCGGGCATGCAGGGTAAATTGGCTTACCACCAATATTTCACCATCCACATCAAGGACTGAACGATCCATTACACCATTTTCATCATCAAAAATACGCAAATTCACAATTTTATTAACCAGCCATTTGATGTCATCATCGGTATCCGAATTTTCAATTCCTACCAATATCATTAAACCTTTTTGGATGGAACGGGTTTCTTGTTCATTGATCGCTACTGAAGCTTTCGATGCTCTTTGTATAACGACTCTCATATATATAAATTTTTGTGATTAATTGTACATTTGATGATAAAAATGGTAATTCTTTTGCCAATTAAAAAGAACAAACGCCAATTTGGTCTGGTTCATCAAAAATAACGTTCAATCAAATTATTAACTTTTTATTTTTTATATATCTATATAACTGATGTTTATATGGTTTATTTAAACCATTTAATTAACTTTTAAGTTACTCATACGCTCATAGAATCTTAAGCAAAGGAAAATGGACAGGAATACTTTAATCATAACAAGTAAAACAAACAATCCGGCCTTCAATTTAGCTGCCGAAGAAGTTTTGCTCAGAAAACACAAAGAAGACATAATTTTTTTTTATATAAACAGCCCTTCTGTAATTGTAGGAAAGCATCAAAACAGTTTATCCGAGATTAATCTGGATTTCCTCCAAAAAAATGGAATTCCGGTTTATCGGAGATTATCCGGAGGAGGAACAGTTTATCATGATTTCGGAAATTTGAATTACTGTATCATTGAAAACGGAGAGCCCGGTCATTTGGTAGATTTTGTTAAGGCCACCACTCCTGTGGTCAATGCCTTAAAAAATTATGGAGTGCATGCCCGTCACGGAAAAAGAAACGATCTGCTGGCCGGATACAAAAAAATCTCAGGAAACGCCTGTCACATTTACAAATCCCGCGCAATGCACCATGGGACACTACTTTTCAATAGTAACCTCCAACAACTGACCGAAAGCCTGAAAGGAGACGCCTCAAAATTTCACGATAAATCGGTTAAATCGGTTCGAAGCGAAGTAGTAAATATTTCGGAACTGGTAAAGGGAGAACACGATATTGAAAACTTTCTTAACCATATAAGTACATTTTTACAAGAAAAATTCCTTGCAATGCCGTATGAATTCACTAAAACGGACCTAGAAGAAATAGAAAACCTTATGAAGAGCAAGTACAACACCTGGAACTGGAATTATGGGTACAGCCCTACTTATGAATTCACAAAAAGAATTAAATCAGCGAATTACGTTTTTACATCGAAACTTAAAGTGGAAAAAGGCATGATCACAGAAATTGAAATCAAATCCAACCATCCGCAAAAAGAAAAATTGAGTGAGATTAAAGGCTTGATAAAGGGATCTAAGCACGAAAAGAGGGAAATAGAAAGACAACTTCAAGGAGCAGATGAAGAAATAAAACAAGCGATAATTGAATCATTATTTTAAATGGTTTTGGTAACCTTCAATAGTCTGAAAAAACAAACGCAGAGACTTCACGACGCAATTCTCTTATTATCTGAAAAATTCTTTCAATTCTCTAGCCCAAATTCAAATCGCAATCGACCCGGACAAAAATTTAAGGTTCCCGTTTAACTGAGTGTTGCAAATCAGAAGGTATGCTCAAAAACGTTTGTAATCATCATTACACCCTTATAGAACTAACCAGACTATTTGTATTCAAGGCTTTTTAAAATAACCCACAATTTTTATCGCTCTACTCTCCCCCACCACTTCGGCGAGTGCTTTAAATGAAGCCTCCCGGACACCTGTAGCAGAACCAAATTTAGCAAGCAACTTTTGAATACTTCCGGGCCCAATCCCTGGTATTTCTTCCAATTGTGATTTTAAAAAATCCCCACTGCGTTTATTTCGGTGAAAGGTAATTCCAAACCGGTGTGCTTCATTACGCAAATGCTGAATGAGTTTGAGCGATTCCGAATTTTTATCCAGATACAACGGCACCGGGTCACCGGGATAAAAGATTTCCTCCAGCCGTTTAGCAATCCCAATGATCGCAATCCTGTCATCCAGATTTAAATCACGTAAAGCTTTAACTGCTGAGCCCAATTGCCCTTTTCCTCCGTCAATTACCACTAATTGAGGCAAGGACTCCCCTTCGTTTAACAACCGACTGTAACGGCGATAAACTACCTCTTCCATGGAGGCATAATCATCTGGCCCAACCACCGTTTTTATATTAAAATGACGATAATCTTTCTTGGAGGGTTTCCCGTTTTTAAAAACAACACAAGCTGCAACAGGATAATGTCCCTGTATATTAGAATTGTCAAAACATTCAATATGTACCGGAAGCTTGTTTAACCGAAGGTCTTTTTTGGTGGTTTCCAACAACCGGACCTCCTTAGGAACTTTCGTCTGATTGGCCAACTGCTTTAGTTTTTCCAGACGATAATACTTAACATTTCGTTCCGAAAGCTCTAACAACTTCTTTTTGTCACCTATTTTAGGCACAAGAAAACGAAAATCTTCAAACTCAACATCCGGTTCAAAAGGAACAATGACCTCTCTTGAATTGCTGTGAAGACGTTCACGAATATCTGCAATGGCCATTGGCAACAATGTATGTACATCCTCATCCATTTTCTTTTTGTACTCGATGGTATGTGCTTGAATAATGGCTCCATTTACAACTTTCAGAAAGTTTACAAAAGCATATTTCTCATCATCAATAATGGAAAAAACATCAACATTATTAATTTTAGGATTCACAATGGTAGACTTGCTTTTGTATCCTTCCAGGATGGAAAGCTTTTTCTTGATTTCCTCAGCCTCCTCAAACTTATATTCAGAAGCCAGTTTCAACATATTTTCTTTCATATACTTCATCACTGAAGTAATATTTCCTTTGAGAATGTTTTTAATTTCATCAATATAACCTCTGTATTCCACCTCGGACTGTAGCCCCTCACAAGGGCCTTTACAATTGCCAATGTGGTATTCCAGACATACTTTAAATTTATTTTTAGATATATTTTCATCTGTAAGAGAGTGGCGGCAGGTTCGTAAGGGATACAAATGCCTGAAAAGGTCAATCAAGGTTTTCACCATCAAACCACTGGTGTATGGCCCAAAATAATCACTTCCGTCTTTTATTATCTGCCGTGTGGAGAAAACTCTTGGGAATGGTTCATTTTTCACAACAATCCATGGAAAGCTCTTATCATCTTTGAGAAGAACATTGTACCGGGGCTGGTACTTTTTAATCAGATTGTTTTCGAGAAGTAATGCATCCTGTTCTGAACTAACAACAATATGCTTAATCTCCTGAATTTTCCGTACAAGAATACGGGTTTTGGCATTTTCCGGTTCTTTTGTAAAATAAGAAGAAACTCGTTTTTTAAGATTTTTAGCCTTCCCCACATAAATAATTTTCCCGGTTTCATCATAATATTGATAAACGCCGGGACTATCGGGTAAAACCCGAATAAATTGCTTTAAGTAGTTTAATCTATTTTCCTCTTTGCTAGCCATTAAAATTATTCAAAAATTGAAGTGAATTCAAATTTATCGCCGTCAAAAAGTCCTTTATCTCCCAGTTTAAGTTTAGGAATAACCAGAAGAGCCATGAATGAGAGTGTCATAAAAGGAGCTTTTAAGGCACTTCCCAAATGGTGGGCTTTTTTCTCCAGGAGCTCATAATCACAGGCAACCTCTTCTCCTCCTTTGTCGCTCATCAGTCCGGCCACCGGAAGAGGCAAAACATGTGTGAATTCACCATCTGTTAACGCCAGGCCGCCGGTGTTATTCATCACTTCATTAACGGCCCTAACAATATCCTTGTCATTTACACCCACTGCAACAACATTATGACTGTCGTGTGCAACAGAAGATGCAATGGCCCCTGACGTTAAACCAAAACCATTAATAAACCCAACCGAAACAGGTTTGTTTTGATAGCGATCAACAACAACCAGTTTTAAGATGTCTTTTTCTACAGATGATGTCATTTGTTTCTTTCCCGATAAATAGAAAAACAGAGTATCGGTAACCAACTCACCATCGAAACATTTTATAACCTTTGCTTTAGAGGATCCTTCCGGAACATTAACTTCAAGGTCTTTTACGCTAATTAAATGCGGAACAAAATGGTTAATTTTTTTTACTTCCATTTCTGGAAAAAGCAAGCCACTTTTATTATCAAAGACTTTCACCCCGTCAATATAGGTTTCTAAAACGTGGAAGTTTTCAGGACTGTCTATCACAATAAAGTCTGCCGCATCTCCCTGGCGAAGAAGACCCACAGGTAAATTGTAATGTTGAACCGGAATTAAGGAAGCAGCTCTGAGTAATTTAAAGATATCAATGCCTTTTTTTATCCCGAGACGGATTAATTTATCGATATGTCCAAACTTCAACAATTCATCAGGATGTGAATCATCTGTGCAAAGCATTAATTTGTCAGGATAAAGGTCAAATAAATCTACGAGGGCATCAAAGTTCTTGGCAGCACTCCCCTGTCGAATCTGAATTTTCATTCCATTATTTATCTTCTCCAGCGCTTCATCCAATTCAAAACATTCATGATCGGTAGAGATTCCTGCAGCTGCATATTTCTTCAACCCTTCTCCTTTTAGTCCCGGAGCATGACCATCTACAGGCATATTTCTATCATGAGCTGCTTGTATTTTCAAACGCACTTCTTCATCATTGTTGACCACGCCGGGATAATTCATCATCTCACTCAAAGCAAAAACTTCAGGTTTATCCAACAAAGATTCAATTTGCCTGGAGTCAATAATAGCTCCGGATGATTCGAGCGGCGTAGCAGGCACACAAGATGGTGCTCCAAAAAAGCATTTTAAGGGGCTGTTCCTGGATTCTTCAATCATGTACTCCACCCCTGCTACCCCTAAAACATTTCCTATTTCATGTGGATCCGTAACCACTCCAATTGTTCCACGTGGAACAACCAGACGCGAAAACGCCGAAGGTACGAGCATGCTGCTCTCAATATGAACATGAGCATCAATTAATCCAGGCAGAATATATGAATTAAAATCACCATCAATTTTCTCTATGGAATCTATTCCATTTTTAGAAAACACCACTCTCCCGGGATAAATTTCCTGATTGTGAATATCAATTATATTTCCACTGATTGATTTCATGTTTTTAATCTTAAATAATGAGCAATTGGGTGTAATCCCAACAAGAGAGCTCAAATAATAAATATATACTTTCCAACTTTGTGTTAAAGAAATTCCACTAAACGGGTAATATTCAAATTTAGCTAATCCAAAATCGGGTTTTGCCAACAATTCAATAACTAAAACACCAAAACTTGTTCCACGTGGAACATTACCGCCCCATCAAAACCAAAAGAACATTTATATCGCTCGGTGAGACCCCACTTATTCTGGAAGCCTGACCAATTGTTTCCGGATCGATTTTAGCAAGTTTTTGCCTACCCTCTGTGGAAATGTTTTTGATGGCAGCATAATCAAACTTTCCCTGAATTTTTAAAGTCTCAAGGCGTTGAAGTTTATCAGCAATCACTTTTTCACGATTGATATATCCTTCATATTTGATAGAAATTTCCACACTCTCAAAAATTTCCAGTCGTCTGTCAGATGGTAATTCCTTACATTGTTCCTTGAATGAAGAAATAGAATCAACCAAATCACACAGCTTTATTTGTGGCCTGGTTACAATATCCCTGAGTTTACCTTTCTGCTTTATTGGGCTGGTGCCCATTTCAACTAACCAGGAATTAATTTCGTCAGGTGTTACACGATAGGAATCAAGAAAACTTAGAATAATTTTCCTCCACTCCATCTTTTCCTTAAATATTTCATATCTATCGTTCCTAACCAGTCCGATAGATTTTCCCTTTTCGGTTAAACGAATATCCGCATCATCCTGCCGCAACAAAATCCGGTATTCTGCTCTGGATGTAAACATCCGGTATGGCTCATCAACCCCCTTGGTAACCAAATCATCAATTAAAACACCGATATAAGCTTCATCACGTTTTAAAATAAATGAATCTTTGCCTTTCAATTCTAGGGCAGCATTTATTCCAGCCATGAGTCCCTGTGCTGCAGCTTCCTCATAACCGGTAGTCCCATTAATCTGACCAGCAAAATACATTCCCTTAACTTTCTTGGTTTCCAAAGTATGATGCAATTGAGTTGGATCAAAAAAGTCGTACTCAATGGCATATCCGGGCCGAAAAATAAAGGCATCTTCCAATCCGGGAATAGATTTTAAAGCTTCTAACTGGGTAGCAAGTGGCAAAGAACTGCTGAAACCATTCAAATAATACTCAATGGTTTCTTCACCTTCAGGTTCAAGATGAAGTTGATGCTCATCTTTACCCTCGAAAGTCACAACTTTCGTTTCAATGCTGGGACAATATCGTGGTCCAATACTTTGAATGGTCCCGTCAAACATTGGACTATCCTGCAAACTTTTTTTAATACTATCGTGAACCACCGGATTGGTATAAGTTAAATAGCAGCTACGCTGTTTTAACTTTTTGTTGGAAACGGGAAGAAAAGAAAACTTGTAGAAATCATCCTCCCCGGGTTGCTCTTTCAGTTTCTCGAAATGAACAGTTCTTCCATCAACTCTGACAGGGGTGCCGGTTTTCATTCTACCGGTAACAAAACCTCGTTCAAGAAATTTATCAGACAATCCTTTGGAAGAAGGTTCAGAAATCCTTCCACCTTCCATTTGAACTTTCCCAATATGCATTAAACCATTTAGAAAAGTTCCGTTGGTAAGAATTACTTTCTTAGATTGAAAGATTACATTTTGAGCAGTAATAATTTTAAAATTATCGGCGCTGGAAAAATCCACATCCACAACGGTATCCTGCCAAAAAAACAAATTATCTGTTTGCTCCAGCCTCTTTCTCCACTCTGAAGAAAAAACCATGCGATCGCACTGAGATCGTGGACTCCACATGGCAGGTCCTTTAGACCGGTTGAGCATTCTAAACTGAATAGAAGAAGCATCAGTAACCAAACCCATTTGACCACCCAAAGCATCTATCTCCCTTACAATCTGACCTTTAGCGATACCTCCTACTGCCGGGTTACAACTCATTTGTGCAACCTTATTCAAATCCATTGTAATAAGCAACGTTTTAGCACCAAGGTTAGCAGCAGCAACACCAGCTTCGCATCCGGCATGCCCCCCTCCTACGACAATAACATCAAAATTGAAATCCATAAAAATGTACGTTCAAAAAAAAGATAGACAACTCAGCAAAGATAACAGAGTTACTGAAAATTTGTTTCGTAAAAGAGCAGTGCCAGATTCTCTGAATTTCTCATAATGACCTTTTCTTCTTCTGTATGGTCATTCAATCCGCTCAGATGCAAAACTCCATGAATAATTACACGCAAAAGTTCATTAAAAAAAGAAACACCAAATCTTTCGGCATTAAAAGTAACAGTGGGAATACTAATGAGGATATCACCGGAAATTTTTCGTTTACCTGAGTAGTCAAACGTTATAATGTCGGTAGTATAATTATGATTAAGATATTTCCGGTTATTTTCTAGAATAAAATTATCTGAACAAAAAAAATAATTAATTGCACCTAATATAAACCCCTTATTTTCAATAACTTCTGAAATCCATTGGCTTATTTTATCACTATCCGGGAGGTTGTATTCAATATCGTATGAAGAAAAGGAAATAGGCACGTTAATTATGATAAATTAAATAGAATTTTAACTTCATTTCCCTTTTCATTAAATTCAATTTCATCGGCCAAATGATTCATTAGAAAAATTCCTCTTCCGTGAGTCTTTTCTAAATTTTCAGGTTTAGTAGGATCCGGTAAAATTTTATAATTAAATCCAGGACCATCATCTGTTATGATAAATTGAATTATTTTATCAGTAACTTCATATTGAAGAATAACATCTTTGTCACATTCCAGTTTATTACCATGCACAATGGCATTATTGACCCCTTCAACCACAGCCAATAACAACTTTCCATATATATCGGAATGCAGCTGATATTTTGCAGATATATCATCTATTAACCTCTCAACAAGGTTAATATTCTTAATCTCAGATTTAAAAACCATTTTATTCACTTCCACAAATTTTGACCAGGCCCGGTTTTAAAAATACTAAATTACATTATTTATACTCATGAAGAAAAAAAGAGTTTCTAAAATATTCAGTTTTTTTGAATTATTAACGAATTAACCACTGCTCAGGGTCTAATTTATTACTCTCTTCCCATATTTCAAAATGCAAAATTTCTTTCATCTCACTGTTATCTTTATAAATTTTACCGATTTTTTGCCCTGAAGATACAATATCACCTTTTGAAACAAATACATCAATTAAATTTCCATAAACAGTTAAAAATTTTCCGTGACGTATAATAACCGCCTTGTTTAATCCTGGAATGGCAACAACCGTAGAAACTGTTCCATTATGTACACTATAAACTTCTGACGAACCAGTTACCCGAATATCAATACCATTATTTTTAATAGTAACATTTTTAAGTACCGGATGGCGATGTTCACCAAATGCATTAACTATTAATCCATTGGTTACAGGCCACGTAAGTTTTCCCATCTGGTCTGCAAATTCGCCGGATTCAGCAGTGTTAATATTTTCAGATTTTTGAGCGGCAATGAGTTCTCTGATCTTACTTTCAAGTTGAGCTGCTGCTTGCTCCTTCTCCTTCAAACTTTGCTGAAGCCATTGCTGTTCGGTACTCAATCTCTGAACTAACCTTGATTTGCGCTTTTTATTCAGAGTCAATTGGTGAACTTCACTTTCAATACTCCTTAAAACCTCTTCTTTTTCACTTTTTTGCTGCTGAATCTCTCTAAGCAGAGCAGATACCCTATTTTGATTTTGAATCAATAATTCCCCTTGTTTTTGTCTGTATCGGCTATACTCTTTGAACAACCGGTACCGCAAATACCCTTCACTAAAATCTTCGGAACTAAACAAAAACATCAAATAATTCAAATCTCCTTTTCGTTGATAGGAATCTCTTATAAGTTTTGAATACTCCCTTTTCAACCGAATAATATCGTTCTCCAGGTCATTAACAAGCATCTGATTCACTTCAATCTGCCTGTCTAATTGTTCAATTTCTTCCTGAAAATTTTCAACCAAACGTTGACGCGCAGTAACCTCTCTATCAATCAGATTCAACTCCCGGAGGTTATCCAGTCGGTTTTCCTTCTTCTCTTCAATTAATTTTGTGGTATTGGAAATATCCTTCAAAAGACTTTCTCTTTCCTTCCGAAGGTCTTCAACATTTTGCGCACTTAAATGAAAAAAGGGCAGAAACAAAAAAATAAAAAAGCTACCTATAAATTTTTTCATACTTATCGGATACCTGAAATGAAATACTCTCCAAACCGTTAACATCAATATCGGAATGCGTAATATCAAGAGACAACTTTTTTAAACCTTTATTTCCGGTAACAGACATTTTCTTTGGAAACAATTGTCCGGTATTGGTTTCAGTAAATTCATCATACAATACATCTAAAACAAGATTCTTTTCCAATTCATTAAAGGAAATCCGATTAACCTGAAAAGAACGGGGCTGAATCCACATCTTATGCCATATTCCTTGTTTCTCGTCTGAAAACAAAGAATTACTTTTTTCTTTGACTGAACTAAGTTTATATTGTCCTTTCTCAATTCCCAAATGATAATCATATAAACTAATACCTTTATTTTCAAAAAAACTGAAAGCATGGTTAAGCAACAGACTTTGAAAAGTATTGAAATCAGCTTCCACACCAAATTTCCTTTTTACTTCATCGAAATCGGTATAAACAACGTTTCTTCCCATCCGATTAATAATTGTAACACTGTCAGGTTTCATAGAAATCCTGGCTACTTCAATACCCATTGGGGCAAGGATACTCATACGTATTACAACGTCCTTTTCAATATAAATATTGGCCCTGAAGGTATGACTAATTTCATCAGACTTGAATTCAACCAACGATTTACGGAAAAATATACTTTCAACATCATTGCTGTTTTTCTCAAGTGTCTGAACCAATTCTGTTTCATCCATCGGAATTATTCCCATAGAATCTGAAAGAACCTTTTTAGATTTACATCCTGAAAAGGATATAACAATCACATATAAAATAATAAAGATTCTATTCTTCATCAATGTAACGTTTTTCATCAATTTTACGGCTCAAAACCTTGGAATGATCAGGTAATTCAAGTGCCTTTTCCCATTGCTGAAGGGCACCATGCACATCACCGTTCTTAAACAATATGTCACCATAATGCTCAATAATTACGGCAGAGGGCTGTTTCATATTATCAATAGCACGTTCAATAATAAACTTAGCTTCCTGAAACTGACCTTTTTTAAACAAAATCCAGGCATAAGTATCTAAAAAAGTGGAATTACCAGGTTCAATTTCAATGGTTTTGGCACTCATCCTTTCCGCTTTGTCCAACTCCTTACCAATAACCGATAAATAATAACTGTAATTGTTCAACACCATTACATCATTTTCATCAATATCAAGCGCTTTCTCGTATTGCTCAAAAGATTTAACAACACTGTCCACAGAATAGTAAAAATCTCCTAAATAGGCATGAAAACGCTGTTTTAAGCCGGGATTATCCGTAGAAAGTTCCAATCCTTTTTTTAAAATACAAATAGATTGAACCGTATCACCGGTTTGAAAAAAAGAAATGCCTTGAAATAACCGAAATAAAGGAACTTCAGGGAAAAATATAACGGCTTCTGATGATTTGTTTTTTAACAGTTCATTATCTTCCAGAGAAGAAATTAAAAATAAATACTCCTGCCACAACTCAGGCTGGGAAGCATCCAGTTCGAGAGATTTTTCCAATATGCTTTTAGCTTTTTTTTCTTCTCCTTCGGATTTTAAATATTCGGAATATGAGGCATAAACTTCAGTCTGATAGGGATGTTTTTCAATAAGTATTTCATAAATTCGTTGAAAATCATCCTTTTTCAAAGGATTTTCAGCAATATCTTTCCCGGATAAATAAGGAATAAACCGACGAAACTTATTGTCGAAAACAATGTTTTCAGACCGAAAACCTTCCATCAGATAACTTTTAAACTGTGTAGTATCGCCGCTTTCCAAATAATAGTTGGATAAAGAAAATAATACTTTCCCGTTCTCCGGTTCTTCCTTAAAAACATTTTCATACTGCTGATAAGCTTTCCTTAAATCACCATTTTCCAAATAAAAATCACCCAATATAATTTTAAAATCGTTATTTCCTGGATATTTATTTACCAATGATAAAAGCTCATCTTCAGCTTTTTGAATCTCATCATTTTCCAAATAAAGTTGAACCTTTTCAAATATAAGGCTTTCATTTACACCTATTTGACCCTCAATAATATTTAAAACATCAACGGCTTCACTATAAAGTCCATTTTGAATTTTAACCTGAGATACAAAATACAGATCTTCAACAGAAGAATCATCAATGGTTAACAATTTTTCAGAAACCTCTACGGCCTTTTCTCCCTTTTTGTTGGCCTGTAGAATTCTGGAATACAAATTAATATAAAACCTGTTGTCGGGACTATGCCGAACAGCCCTGTCCATAAGAACTTCTGCTTCATCTAAGTTTTCATTAGCAACCAGAAACCGGGAAAGTTCATAGGCACAAGAGGAACAAGTAGAATCAATCTTGAGCGCTTCAGCAAAATACATAAAACTCTTATTGGTTTCATTAAGTGCTTTGTATCTGTTACCCTCGTAAAAATAATAGTTGAATTTACGTTGTTCTTCTTCATTAAGAACAACCTCAGCACTCTGACTATCATTGATAGGATTATTATTCTTTGGAAGAGACCTGCAACCAAATCCCAATACAACTATGACAATTAAAAATAAATATCTCATCTACCCCTGTTTCACTTAAATTCTAAAATATCAAACTCCTGTGTGACCAAAACCACCATCTCCCCGTACACTATCATTTAATTCTTCTACCCGCTCCCACTCAAATTTCTCATATCTTTGAATTACCATTTGGCAAATACGGTCGCCATTACAAATCTCAAATTCTTTGTTGGATAAATTAACAAGAATAACTTTTATTTCTCCACGATAATCGCTATCAATAGTACCTGGGCTATTTAAAACAGTAATACCACTTTTAGCAGCCAAACCACTACGCGGTCGTATTTGAGCTTCTGTTCCCAACGGAAGTTCAATGAAGATTCCAGTAGGTACCATTGCTCTCTCTAATGGTTTTAAAATCACTTTCCCATCAAGAGAAGCTCTTAAATCAACCCCGGCAGAGCCTTCCGTAGCATATTCAGGAACCGGATTATTGCTATTGTTAATTAACTTTACTTTTATCATATCTCTTAATTACAAAAAACGAACCAATAAATAAAGCAAATATAACTGCTTTAAACAGATAGGAAAAAAAATCATTTTTAATATTTATCTCAGCATTCAATAAAAATACAACTCCTGTGAGGAGGAAATAGATAATATACTGCCTAATTTGATAGGGAACAGGATAGAATTTTCTTCCAAAATAGGCGGATAAAACCACCATTACAAAATATCCACAAAGCAAGGCTATTGCTGACCCAATAATACCAATTGAGGGAACTAAAATGATATTTAAACCAATAGTAATAGAAGCACCAATTGCACCAAAAACAGCTCCTACCCAGGTTCGGTCGGTAAGTTTATACCACAACGATAAATTAAAGTAAATACCGTAAAATAAAAGCGCAATTAAGACAAGTGGTATAATAGAATTACCCTGAATATAAGCTGAAGTCAATACAATATTAATAACATCAATAAAAAGGGTAACACCAAGAAATATAACCAAACCAAAAAAAATAAAATAGTTCATTACTGTGGCATAAACCACTTTCCCTTCTTCTTTATTTTTAAAAAAGAAAGGCTCAAAAGCAAATCGGAATGATTGCGTAAACAAACTCATTAATATTCCAATTTTAAAATTAGCACCATAAACAGCCAATTGACTAAACCCTCCATCGCCAACCAACACAGGTAACAATATTTTGTCAATATTCTGGGTTAACATACCTGTAATACCAACAAAAAGGACAGGTAATGAATAAACAAGAACGGGCTTTATAACCCGGAAATCTATAATTGCTTTTAAATGAATAACCTGAGGAATAAGAAGTAAAAAAGTAATAATACTACTTAATGCATTACTAAAAAACACATAGAAAATTCCATCAAATTTAGAATAATATTCAATTATTATAGTGCCTACATACTGATGTTTAATCAGATAAGGAATTAGTAATAGAAAAAATAAATTAAAAAATATATTTGCTCCAATATTAATAAGCTTAATTATGCCAAAACGAATAGCCCTGTTTTGAAGACGCAATCTGGCAAATGGAAGGGCAGTAAACGAATCAATACCAAGAACCAAAAATACCAAAAAAATGGAAAGTGAATGCTCTCCCGCATAGAAAACATCACTCAGCGTTCCATGTAAAAAAACTCCAAGAATAACAAAAGAACCACTTGTAATGGCTAATAAAATAACAAGTGTCTTAAAAATAGAATTTTCATTATATCCCTTACCAGAAAACCTGAAAAAACCGGTTTCCAGTCCATAAGTAAGAATAACTAAAACAACTGAAACAACTGCATAAAAATTGACTACAACGCCATATTCTTCCATGCTTAACGTTCGAATATAAAATGGCATTAAAAGCCAGTTTAATAAACGCCCAATCATGGTTGATGCCCCGTAAATTACAGTTTCTCCTGCCAGTCGTTTAAGGCTTAAAGACATGTTATCAGCTGATTAAAATTAAAGAATTAAAACAAGGTAGATTGAGAGGAATCTAAATCTCGACCCAAATGCTTATAGGCCAAAGGCGTAGTAACACGTCCTCTGGGGGTACGTTTGATAAACCCCTCTTTAATAAGAAAAGGTTCATAAACTTCTTCAATTGTTCCGGAATCTTCACCTATGGCAGTAGCAATAGTAGTTAAACCGACAGGACCTCCACCAAATTTATCAATAATTGTCAGTAATATTTTATGATCCATTTGATCCAGCCCATGTTGATCGATATCAAGTGCTTCGAGACTAAATCTTGTAATGGGCATATCAATTTTACCATTTCCTTTTACAAGAGCAAAATCACGAACACGCCTGAGCAATGAATTAGCAATACGAGGTGTACCACGACTTCGTCTGGATATTTCAGCGGACGCTTCTTCCAAAATGGGAACATCAAGAATACGTGCAGACCTCGAAATAATGCCTTTCAATACATCAACATCGTAATATTCCAAATGGCAATTAATTCCAAACCTGGCCCTCAACGGACTGGTAAGCAAACCACTACGTGTTGTAGCACCAATTAATGTAAAAGGATTTAATTCAATCTGAATACTTTTAGCTCCCGGTCCTTTGTCTATCACAATATCAATTCGAAAATCCTCCATTGCTGAATAAAGATACTCCTCAACAATAGGACTCAGACGATGAATTTCATCAATAAAGAGTACATCATTGGGTTCCAGAGAAGTGAGGATACCGGCTAAATCTCCTGGTTTGTCGAGTACCGGCCCACTGGTAAGTTTAAATCCAACGCCCAATTCATGCGAAATTATATTGGACAGGGTAGTTTTTCCTAGTCCGGGAGGCCCATGAAGTAAAACATGATCCAGGGCATCGCCACGCATAAGTGCGGCTTTAACAAATATTTGAAGATTTTCAACTACTTTGTATTGCCCTTTGAAATCTGCAAAACTTAGTGGTCTTAACTTTTGCTCTATATCAGGTTCTCTTGTTTGTTCTTCGCCGCCATTACGTATATCAAACTCCATCACAATGATTTAAAAAGACCATAACTTAAAAAAATCATGACCATAAAAAAACTCTTCGCTATACATTAATTCATTACAATACATTCAGGGGTAACAAGTTCATTTACATAATAGACAGTGAGAAATTTCTTTCCATGTTTGACTTTCTTCTGTATAAAAAAGAGGGTCAGCAAACCCATGAAAATCTCTTTATCACAAAAAAGGAATTAGATTAAATTAAACCAGTATTAAATATCTATTAAATTTGAAAATTAAATTTGGCTATAATTTCTTTAAATATATCTATATCAAACGGTTTAGTCATATACTCATCCATTCCTTCCTTCAAACATTTATCCCGATCTGCATCATAAGTATTTGCAGTAAGACCAATTATAATATTTCTATCATCTTTTTCTTTTTCTCTTAACCTAATATTCCTGGTGGCTTCGAGACCATCCATAACAGGCATCATTAAATCCATAAGAATAATGTCATAGCTTTTATTATCAAGTTTATCCAGAGCTTCCTTTCCATTATTGGCCACATCAATCCGAAAACCATATTTCGAAAGAGTAAGAAATATTAGCTTCTGATTTAAAACATTATCTTCAACAAGTAACAATGAAATCCCTTCCATGGATAACCCCCTTACACTTTTCACTTTAAGAATTAATATCTGACATTTTTCATTTGTATTTTAAATTTCAAGCCGTTTAAAACCTTCATAATGAAAACATATGAAGGAAACCACCCAAGAAATCATAAACTATAAAGGTAAAAAATTTAATACGATAAAAAAACAAACAAAAATCACAAAAAGTCAACCCAAAAAGGATAGAGGACAAAAAAGAATTATTTCTTTAATAAATCTCCTGACAGTTCAAACATTCTTTCAATGGGTTTTATGGCTTTTACACGGATATTTTCGTCAACAATGACTTCAGGATATTCATGCTTAAGCGTCAAATAAATTTTTTCTAGTGTATTCAATCGCATAAATTCGCAATCGTTACATCCACAGGTAGAATCGGAAGGTGGTGCCGGTATAAAAGTTTTTCCTTTGGAAGCCAATTGCATTTGATGTAGAATCCCTGATTCAGTTGCTACGATAAACTGATTGCAATTTGCGGTTTGTGTATACTTCAACAAACTGGCAGTACTTCCAATAAAATCGGCAATTGTAAGTACCGGCTTTTTACATTCAGGATGGGCAATAATCTCTGCTTCGGGATATGCCTTTTTCAAATCTACAATTTTTTCAACCGAAAATTTTTCGTGTACATGGCAGGCGCCATCCCAAATGACCATATCTCTTCCGGAAATACTTTGTAAATAATTACCAAGATTCCTGTCTGGACCGAAAATTATTTTCTCATTTTTTGGAATACTATTGATAATTTTAACCGCATTGGTCGATGTTACAACAATATCAGATAGAGCTTTAACATCTGCAGTGGTATTCACGTAAGTAACCACAGTATGTCCCGGATGTTGCTTAATAAATTTCTCAAAAGCATCCGCAGGACAGCTGTCTGCCAAAGAACAGCCAGCATTAAAATCAGGTATAAGTACCTTTTTATCAGGCGATAAAATTTTGGCGGTTTCACCCATAAATAAAACTCCTGACAACAAAATAATATCCGCATTTGTTTTCGAAGCTTCCCACGCAAGAGCAAGACTATCTCCCACAAAATCAGCAATATCCTGTATCTCATTTTTCTGATAATAATGGGCCATCAGAAGTGCATTCTTCTCTTTTTTCAGCTTTTTAATAGCACCAATCAAATCTACGCCAGCAGGAATTGTTTCGTCAACAAATCCTTTTTTCAACCATTCACTATGTATATTCATTATTATAAAAGTTTATAAAATTATATGATGGTGTTATAAGGCTGTTAATAGTGTTTAAAAAAAGAAGCCAATATGGTTGTTTTGTATTGAAATGAATATTCCAGGCTCTTTTATTAACGACTTATAAGACCACTTAAAGTTTTAAAGTCCAAATATATAGTTGTCTTTATCAACAATGGCTAACAAAGTGCAAATTTAATAATTTATCAGAGGTACCTGTTTATTAAAACTGTGAAAACTGTGAAAAAGAAAATCAGAAGAAACTGTTTTATTTTTTGACTAAGGGGCAGGAGCAGGTGTATGGAAAATTTTACGGTATTTCCTATAAAATGTTTTCATTAGTTACGCTTAAATATGAACGAATTATCAACAGGTTATTAAACAAAGATTAAAGCGGGGGAATTTATTATCTTTGAAACAAAAAAGATATGCTTTTCAATAAAATAGGTATAGGTTCCGATCATGCAGGGTATAACCTTAAAACGTTTTTGAAAGGGGAATTGTTGAAAAAGGGCATCGAAGTGGTTGATTTCGGTACCGATTCGGATGACAGCACTGATTATCCGGATTATGCCCACCCCCTGGCTAATTCTGTTGAAAAGGGTGAATGTGAGGTTGGAATTGCTATCTGCGGAAGCGGAAACGGCATTAGTATGACTGTTAATAAACATCAGGGCATTCGTTCGGCAGTTTGTTGGAATACCGAAATAGCTTATCTGGCCCGATTACATAATGATTCCAATATATGTGCATTGCCCGGTCGTTTTTTAAAGCAACAGGAAGCATTGAAAATTGTCAATGCCTTTTTTACTACTGGTTTTGAGGGTGGGAGACATAAACGCAGAGTTGAGAAAATTCCCTTGGAATGAGCTGTTGGTTCTGAAAAATTTTCTTAAATGATAGTTTTAAAAACAAAAGTGATTTAGTATTTGAAGTTTTTTTAAAAAGGTCATTTAATTATACTTTGGTATACTTTTGAAAGCAGATGAAAAAGTGGCTGACCAAGGTAAAGCCAATAATTACCATTTTTCGTCATTGGGTCTTTGCATTAGAGTTTTTTAATTTTAGAAAGGCTTCTTGATTTTTAAGAAATCAGCACAAATAGAGTATTTGATGTCGGGAAAGAAGGAAAAAATATTTTTGAAAGAAGCTCAGCGTGTTGCCTTTGATTATAAACACAGGGCTACCATTCGCTTCAATATTTCCCGTTATGAGGCTGCTTTCGAAAAAGGAAAAGCCAGATATAAGGATTTAGAACTTGCCAGGGATAAAGCTGCCTTTATTAAAAGAAAAGTGTTAGCTGGTTTACCTGAATTTTTGGAAGAATTTGAGAAAAATGCAATTACTAACGGCAGTGAGGTTTTTTGGGCAAATGACAGTGATGAAGCAGGAAATATTATTCTAAAGATAATTAAAGAAACAGATGCTCAGACGGTTGTAAAAAGTAAATCTATGACCACCGAAGAGGTGGAACTAAATAAAAGACTCGAAAAAGCCGGTATTAATTCCATTGAGACCGATTTGGGTGAATTTATAGTGCAGGTTGCAGGTGAAAAGCCTTATCATATTGTAACCCCTGCCATGCATAAATCGAAAAAGGACATAGCTGCACTTTTTCATAAAAAATTTGCAACTCCAGTTGATGCTTCACCTGAAGAGATGACTTCTTTTGTGAGACAAAAATTACGAAAGACTTTCCGAACTGCCAAAGTGGGGATTACGGGTGCTAATTTTTTATTGGCCAAAGAAGGAGCAATTGCACTTACTGAAAATGAAGGCAACGGGTTTATGTCTTATTCTTTTCCTAAAGTGCATATTGTATTGGCGGGCATAGAGAAAATACTGCCTTCGTTGCAAGACCTTGATTTAATGTGGCCATTATTGTCGGCTCATGGCACAGGACAAAAAGTAACGGTTTATAATTCTGTTGTTTTCGGGCCCGGCAAAGAAGTTGAACCAGATGGGCCCGAACGGATGGTAATTATATTGCTGGACAATGGGCGAAGTCATCTTTATAATTTGCCCGAACAATCCGAAGCCCTGGCATGTATAAGATGCGGAGCTTGTTTAAATGCTTGCCCCATCTATAGAAATGTGGGAGGATATACCTATAATTCGGTTTACAGCGGGCCAATAGGCTCGGTTATTACTCCTCATTTTAAGGGACTTAGAGAGTATCAGCATTTGAGTTTTGCCAGTTCGCTGTGTGGAAAATGCGGGGAAGTTTGCCCGGTAAAAATCCCCTTACCTGCTTTGTTGTTAAAAAATCGCAGAGATGTGGTTGTTGGAAAAATGAGGCCAAAAATGGAGAGAATGGTAATGAAGGGCATGGAACACGGTTTATCTTCACGGTGGCTAATGGATAGTGGGGGCGGAGGGTTTAAAAATTTCGCTGCAAAACTGACTGGAATTAATACTTTTGTAGGGCCAAACAGAGAGTTTCCGGATTTTAGTCGCCTGTCATTCAGTAAACAATGGAAAATAAAGAATAAATAGAAACCTTTTTATCAATATTATGCTGTCAACAACATGTAAATATGCCGTAAGGGCGATCATTTTTATTGGCTTAAAAGGAAGTGAAGAGAACCGGGCAAATGCCAGAGTTATTGCTTCCGAACTGGGAATTCCCATGCAATTTTTGAGTAAAATACTTCAGGTATTTGTGCGTAAAGGACTTTTAAACAGTTTTAAAGGGCCTACCGGAGGTTTTTTTCTAGCCAAAGAGGCTAAGGACATTACTTTACTTGATATTGTTGAAATTATTGATGGTCCGTCTGTTTTTGAATCATGTCTGATAGGAACGGGCCTTTGTAAGAGTTCCAGCGGAAAGGCCGAACGCTGTCCGGTTCACGACAAGTACAGCAAGGTCCGTAAAGAAGTGGTTGATTATTTCAGCAGCGAAACCATTGGAGGAATTATCGACCGTATGGGTCATGATGAAGATGTTTTGTTGAAATTGTAATACTTTTTGATGTAGAAAAACAGCAGGTAGGCCAGCAATATTCCGATTGTATTGGAGGTAAAATCCCAAAAGTCTTTATCACGGCCAACAATAATGGGCTGTAAAAACTCAATTCCAGCACCTATCAAAACAATCCACCAGACATAAAACCATCGGGTTTTTCGGGTCGCTTGGGAACTTCTCAAAAAGGCAGTTCGTTCTATTAGATAAACAAGGGTCAGAAATCCGTACATTCCCAGATGAGCTAATTTGTCGGAAAATTTAAAATCTAAAAACCAGACTTTGTTAATACTTTCAGAGGATGATAAGCTTAAAAAGAAGATAATTCCAACAGTTATTAATGTAAGTTTGTAATTAATAAGGAATTGGCTTATTTTATTCATGTTGATAAGTTTGTTAACAAGTGGTTAATTATTGTTGATAATGTGTTGGTTTAAAATGTTTCACGTGGAACATTTTCAGTAATGGCGCGGCTTTGAGGTTGTTTTGCTGCAAATATAACAACGAATTTTATGGCGGGGATTTATATACATGTTCCATTTTGTAAATCGAGATGTTTTTATTGTGATTTTTTTAAAAGTACAAAGCTTCAATTAAGAAATCAATTTTTGGGCCAGCTTTTAAATGAATTAAGCGAACGAAGAGATTTTTTTCCTTCAACCGATAATGTTATCGAATCCGTTTATTTTGGTGGGGGTACACCCAGTTTAATAGCTATCGAAAAGTTGGAGGAGATTCTGAATATCATCAGGAAAAATTATTTTTTATCCGATTTTGCCGAAATTACCATTGAAGCCAATCCGGATGATTTGAATCTGAAATATCTTTCAGGGTTGAGGAGCATTGGGTTTAATAGAATCAGTCTTGGAATTCAAAGTTTCTTTGATGAGGATTTAACAAAAATGGGGCGAAGGCACGATTCTATTCAGAGCCGGAGAGTGATTGATCAAACTTATAATGCAGGTTTTGAAAATGTGGGAATTGATTTAATTTATGGTTTGCCCTGGTCCGGGGAAGAAAAATTTTCACAGAATCTGAAGATATTGAATGAATATCCCCTAAAGCATCTTTCGGCTTATCACCTGACCATTGAACCGGGAACGCAGTTTGGCCGGGAAAAAAAAAGAAAGAAACTGTTTGAAATAGAAGAGGAGCAGAGTGAACGATTGTTTTGGCAGTTGCACAATGAAGCCGAAAAAATGGGATTTGACCATTATGAAATTTCTAATTTTTGCAGGGACGGGCTTTTTTCACGTCACAATACCTCTTACTGGACGGGAAAATCATACCTGGGTGCCGGGCCTGGAGCACACTCATTCGACGGAACGCGTCGTTACTGGAATAAGTCTGATTTAAATCAATACATTGAATTGGGATATAAGAGTGGTATATCGAATGAAATATTGACTGAAAGAGACCGTTTTAATGAACGATTGATGTTAGGATTGCGAACCAAAAGAGGAGTGAATATGATTGAGTTAAGAGAATATTATCCAGGTTTTATGGACAATTTTGAAACTCATATTCAGAAATGGATTCAACAAGGATTTTTGCAGCAATGGGATGGAATGTTATTTGGAACACGCAAAGGCTGGTTTGTGATTGATGGTATTATTGAAGATTTATTTGAAGTGTAAGGATAAAAAAAAATTAAATTAGGATTCTATTCACTGATATATAAAAGCAATATTATATAGCATGAAAATTTTTTTCTTTTTTTTTATGATAAGTTCGACCGTTTTTTCTCAGGAAAATTTATCGGCTCATGATTTTTTTTCCATTCAGGACAGCGCGGAGCAGGTAGTTGTTTTGGATGTACGGCCCTATGAGGAATATTCCGAAGAGCGTATTCCGGGTGCTTTGTATGCAGGAGAAAAGAAGGTTTTGATGGAACTAATAAAAAATTATGAATCGTGTATTCCTATATTTGTCTATTGTGAATATGGGAAACGTTCCAAAACGGTAATGATACTATTAAAGAAGCAGGGGTTTGAAAGAATATATAATTTAGAGGCGGGATATAAAGATTGGAAGAGAAGAGGATTCCCTGTGGATACTGAAAAAATTGATTGATACAGTATGGAAAAAGCAAAAACCGGAATTACAGCTACCTGGCTGTCTATTTTTCTAAATATTGCATTGTTTGCCATTAAATACTGGGCAGGAATTGTTTCCAACTCTGTGGCATTGCTGGCTGATGCCTGGCATACGCTATCCGATTCGGTATCTTCTTTGGCAGTATTGCTGGGATTGAAAGTTTCTAATATTCCGGCCGATAGTAAACACCCCTTTGGCCATGGTCGGGCTGAATTAATCGCGTCTCTTGTGGTAGGCATTTTGCTAGCCATTGTGGGCTTTAACTTTCTGGGCGAATCCGTCATGAAATTCAAGGAAAAAGCGGTATTTAACTATGGTCCGATTGCTATCTGGGTAACTGTGGCTTCTGTGGTTATTAAGGAAGCGATGGCGCGATATTCTATTGTAATTGGGAAGAAAATAAAATCCAATTCCCTGAAAGCAGACGGGTGGCATCACCGTTCGGATGCCATATCGAGTATCGTTATTTTAGTGGGTATATTTGTTGGTGGCCGATTTTGGTGGGCCGATAGTGTATTGGGCATTTTTGTTTCGCTGATGATTTTTTATACCACTTATACTATTATGAGAGAAACCATCAGTATTTTACTTGGGGAAAATATTGAAACGGAAATGGAAGAAAAAATAGTAAAATTGGGGGAAGACATCAACGGAAATCTTTTTCTTGATCCTCATAGTTTTAAGATGCATCATTATGGATATCACTCCGAATTGGTTTTTCATATCAGTCTTCCGGGTATCTACAGTTTGTCCAAAGCTCACGAAATTGCCAGTGAATATGAATCCCGAATAGAAAAGGAATATTCAATTGATGTTACAATTCATGTTGATGCCATTGACGGGATAAAGCCGTTGAAAAACTGAATAATAATTTGATTTTTCTTTGATAACCTGAGAATTATTAGTTTTTAGAAGGGATAGTTTCATTTCACTCGCAGTGAGCCAAATTCAATTTTTTCTGGTTAGCAGTGATTTTTTTCTAAATCATAACCTACTTAACGGTTATTTTCATTGCCTTTCTGATTTCTGGAACAACTTTTTCTCCGAATAATTCGATGGTCTTCATCAGTTGTTTATGTGAGGGGCCTCCTACATCCACATGAGCAATGTATCTTGTTAGACCAAACATTTCAATGGTTTCCAGAATTTTGTGGGTCACCTCTGCAGGGTCGCCCATATAAAGTGCTCCATCAGGACTTAAACCGTGCAAAAACTGTTGTTTGGAATAAGGCAGCCAACCTCTAGTTGTTCCAATACGGTCCATTTGAGCGGCATAACCGGGATAGTAATTCTCAAGCAATTCATCAACCGAACCACATACAAAAGTGTGAGAATGCACACCTATTTGCATTTTTTTGAGGTCGTGACCATTTTTTTGATATTGTTCTTTGTAAAACTCCACCAGAGGCTTGAACTGCCGTGGCATGCCACCAATGATGGCAAACATAATTGGTAATCCCAGCCGGGCAGCGCGTTCAACCGATTTTGGGGTCCCGCCCACAGCAATCCAGACGGGGAGTGGTCTTTCCGGTCTGGGATAAACGGTTTGTTCGTTCAGGGCGGCTCTGAATTTTCCCTTCCACGTAGTAGCTTCTTCATTGTTCAATTTAAGCAGCAATTCGAGCTTTTCTTCATATAGTTCGTTGTAATCCTTCAGGTCATACCCGAATAGCGGAAAAGACTCTGTAAAACTGCCACGTCCGGCAATTATTTCGGCCCGGTTGTTCGAGAGCAAATCCAGTGTCACGTAATCCTGATAAACTTTTACCGGATCTGCAGAGCTTAATACCGTGACACCACTTGATAGTTTAATTTTATGTGTGACAGATGCCAAAGCAGCCAGGACAATTTCTGTGGAGGATACTGCGTAATCAGGGCGATGATGTTCACCCAGAACGAAACTGTCCAAACCGGCCTCCTCGGCCAGCTTTACCTGTTCTTTCATTTCACTTAAACGCTCTCTGGGTGATTGAAATTTATTGTTTTGAGCATCGAATGTGAGATCTCCAAACATGCCTATACCTAACTCCATATCTTTTTTTTAAGCCATTAATGATGTAGTGTAAACAGGTCGAAGACCGAATCTGTTTAAAAATTTTTAGGCTTTTTCGACATCCCTCCTTTATTGGGTGATGCATTTTTATCCGCATCAAATTATTTGAAAAAATCTGACCCGCTTTTTATTTTTTTACGTGATATATATGTGAAATGCATTTTAGTGCATAAAAACCTGTTTGCAAAAAGAGTGGCAGACAAAAATAATAGTTTAACATCCTAAAATCGTAAATATGAAATCAACACAAAACGTTTTTACCATTTTGTTCTTGTCTTTTGCACTACTTGGTTGCAGTGAAGACGATAACAATAATACCGAAATAAATGACGACAAAAATTCTTTAATTTCTTTGGATGAAGTATCGAATGGAAACGGTGCATATGGCATTTTCGGCGATGTAGAATTGGCCGGGTCTGGTTTGGCCACCCACTTTTACAATTCTGCAATGAAACATAATGATATCCAGTGGTCCGTGCATACAGTAGAAATTGATGATGTGGAAAAAGGAGTCGTTGTAACCATTGACTTTTATCTGTTAGATGCTGAAGCCACCGCATTTGGGGGGAAATTACCGGAACCGGGAATTTATAAGGTTTATGAACCAGGTCTTTCCACTCCGGAGGACGATTATGCAAAGGTCAATGTTTATGGTGATGGGTTGAATTCCTTTTTTACAACTGATGAAGAAAGCCAACTGGAACTTTCTGTTGGAAATGATGGGAGTTGGGAAGCTTCATTCAGCAATGTGCTGGACGATTACGAAACAGAGGAAGTTATTACGCTTCATTGTGCTTTTAAGGCCGAACCACGAGATTAATTAATGTCTGTCTATAAGCGCCAATTGTTTCATTACGGTTGCCTCAAAAATACTCATTTATTCAAGTAAACTCCGTTTTTGGAGGTTTCGCAATTGGCACTTTCTCAACAGGTCCTCATATTGTAAAAATTGTTGCGACTTTATAGAACAGTTCCATTTTGCGTCTGTCTATGGTCTCTGCAAATTTTACAATATCCTTTGTTAAAACCCGATTATTTGAAATTCACTAAAAAATATTTTAAAACAATACCATTATGAAAACACAATTAAGCTTTAGATTAATGACACTCTTCATTGCAGGGCTCTTTTTGTTTACTGCGTGTGAAGATGATGAGACAACCGAAGAAGTTGATGTTACTTTTACCGCCGAAGCGGTTGCAGATGCTACTGTAAATGTGAATGAAGAAGTATTCCTTGATGGGAGTAATTCTACTATTAACTCCGGATCGCTGGAATATTCCTGGACTTTTTCCAGCAAGCCGGGTGCAAGTAATGTGCAAATTGATGATGCTTTTTCCCAAATGGCATCCTTTATTCCGGATATTGCAGGAGAATACGTTGTAGTTCTTGAAGTTAGTGATGGCAACGGTGAAACCGATCAGGACGATGTGACCATTGAAGTCATCTCCGACGTGGTGGAAATTTCTGAAGATATCACCACTGATGAAACCTGGACTGCAGGAACACTTTATCGTGTTATGAATAGTGTATCGGTGGAAAATGGTGCCAGATTAACCATTGAGCCGGGTGTGACTGTTGAGTTTGTTCAGGATGCAGGCCTTAGCATTAGTTCAGATAACTCTGTGCTGGTGGCAGCAGGAACCGAAGAAGAACAAATTACATTTACGGGAGAACAGGAAATAACCGGCTATTGGAGAGGTCTTAGCATTTTTTCCAATTCAGTGGAAAATGAAATCAGTCATGCAGAAATTCGTTATGCCGGAAGCACATCCGCCGGCACTTATTTCGATGCTGCCGCGCTTACTATTGACCAGGCTAAGATTCAACTATCAGATGTGACCATTACAAACAGCGGGCAGTATGGAATTCAAACCCGTCGAGATGAGTCAGAATTTCCCATGCATAATATGACATTTAAGGAAAATGAAGGGGACCATGCCTTTGTGCATATCAGTCAGTTAGGCTATTTTGATGAGGCAAGTATTTTTGATGGTGTTGGTTATGTAACCGCCTATGGTGGTGGCACTACGCATGATATGACCATTTCTGCACTGAATGATGCAAAATATCAGATTGTAAATTTTGTAGATTTTGAGCATGAAATAGTAATAAACGACGGAGCAATATTTGAATTTGGTCCCGATGCTGGTATTATTGTACGCGACGGGTCTGTTATTAAGGCCAATGGTACTGAGTCGAATAAAATTGTTTTTACCGGAACCAGCAAAACACCCGGTGCATGGAGAGGTATTTTTATTGGTTCTTCATCGGTTGATAATATTATCGAACATGCTGAAATCAGTTATGGTGGAAGTTCCGATATGGCTACCTATTTCGACAAGACTAATATGGTTATAGACCAGGCCAATATTACCCTGCGCAATATTTCTTTTACCGGAAGTGCCGGTTATGGTATTCAGACACGCAGGATCGGGTCTGACTTTTTAGTGGAAAACTGCGAATTTGATAATAATGCAGATTCTCACATGCTTATTCACCCTGAACAAATTGATTTTGTGGATAATCAGACCAATTTTAATGGTGGTGATGTAGAAGTTTATTATGGCGACACTGAAGAGAGTGGCAGTGAAACCTGGAGTAACCTCAACAACGGGGTTTATTATTTCTCTGGTTCTGTGAGAATAGATAATTCTGTAACCATTGAACCGGGTGCTTTTTTCGAAATGGGAACCGATGTCAGACTGCAGGTGAGTAATGAAATTAAAGCCGAAGGAACCAGTGCCAAATGGATCGTATTCTCAGGAAGAAGCAAAGCTAAAGGAGCCTGGGATGGTATTCTTGTTACCTCCTCTTCGGTAGAAAATGTGCTTGATTATGTGAAAATTGAATATGGAGGCGGAGGCGACCTGGCTACTTATATGAATGCCGGTAACCTTGGTGTCTATGGTGATGCTTATTTAAGTGCCCCTAATTTGGAGATAGAAAACAGTGCCGGTTATGGTGTTATAGTTCGCGCAACGCGCGATGCTATTTTCAATGGTGGTAATATAGCATACACAGGCAATGATCTGGATGATTTTTATACTTATTAATCCAAATTTCCACATGATGTAGTTTTAAATAATTAAGAGGGTTGGAGGGAGTTGGTTTCGGCTTTGCCGAGAATTAACCCCCTCAACCTACTTTAAACCTGTAGAACGGCGTCATTGCTAGCAAAGCGAAGCAAGCAATCTCAACCTTTTAATCTAACACCAAAGAATAAACTCTAAAAATTTAATGCTTATGAATTTTCAAACTTAGTTTATCTGTTCTTCTCGTGCTGGGCGTAACTACTGCCTGTGAAAAGGATGATGATTCTCAGCCTTCCCCGGAAGAAAAGAATATTGATTAAGCTGATTTATCAGCCGGAGAAGTCCGGGTCGTAATTGAAGATGAGATTGTTTATGGGCAGTCGCAAGAAGCTCAATTGTCCGGCCATCTTTTATTGGTCAATGGATCTTTCACTGCTCAGGTTAATGGCGAACCATGGGCGGCGGAATCGGTGACCGCTTTGTTGTGTGAACAGGTAAATGTCATTAATATTTACGGCGAAACAGACAATGGCGTGGATATTAGTATTAGCATGAGTGATGATGTGACCAGGGGAAATACTTATCCGCTTACAGGAAATGGTGATTACAGTGCAAATATTTATGAGGCCGGAGAAACGAGTTCCTCGCACTTTTCAGAATCCGGTGAATTGACCATTCTAAAACACGACACCGAAAACAATATTATTGAAGCAGAGTTTTATTTTAAAGCTAAAAGCCAAAGCAGCGAAACAGTGTATGATATTTCCGAAGGCGAGGTTTCATATTCGGGATATTATGTCCAATAAATACGTTGTTTATGCCTGTGATTTAAGTGCCGTTTGTTCTTCCCCTAACGGCTCAAATTTTCAAAAATACAATTTAGACCGTTCCTGAAAAACAAAATGTTATGATGAAACCACTACTTACAACTTTAGTCATTTTTCTGTTAAATATCTTTTCTTCGTCTGCTTTTGACGTAAGTTATTTTAATACAGCGCCTTCTTCCGGATCTGTGTTGGTAAACGGAGAAAATGTTACAGTTAACTTTTTTTTCGAAAAGTATTATAGCAATGATGTAACTATTTATGTACGACCTTTTTCGGACGGATCATTAGCATCAAATTATGGAGCTTCCGGAGGAGTTCTTATTTCCGGTACTTCCGGTACAGGAACTTCAACTTTCACTATTACATCAGGCGTTGAGCAAGTTGATGCAATTCGGTTTACGGTGGTAGATGCTGATTCCGGAGCTGAATTAGACGTTATTTTCAAGACTGTTGACTTTGAATTTGTCCCACATCAAATCAGCAATATCAGTTTTGATAAACCATCGGGTTCAACGCTTGTGCATAGCGAGCAGGTGAATGTTACCTTTGATTATGCCAGTTCGCATGATGGTGATGTCAGGCTTTATGTCTTTCCCTACAGTAATGGCACCACAAGTCCGGATTCTCGCTACAACCCTTCGGGATTATATTCCACTCCGCGCGGCAGTGGAAGTGGATACTTCAGAATTGCCTCCGGAGAAGTTCTGGTTGATCAGGTAAAGATTTTAATTCAAAATGAAGACAACTCTAACGTTCTTCATGAAGAAGTAGTTGATGTCAGTTATGAATATGTTCCACACCTTATCAGCAATATCAGTTTTGACAAACCATCGGGTTCAACGCTCGTCCATAGCGAGCAGGTGAATGTTACCTTCGATTATGCCAGTTCGCATGATGGTGATGTCAGGCTTTATGTCTTTCCCTACAGTAATGGCACCACAAGTCCGGATTCTCGCTACAACCCTTCGGGATTATATTCCACTCCGCGCGGCAGTGGGAGTGGATATTTCAGAATTGCCTCCGGAGACGTTACGGTTGACCAGGTAAAGATTGTAATGCAAAATGAAGACAATTCGAATGTTCTTCATGAGAAAATTATTCAAAATAGTTATGACTATACTTCCTTTTATGTGGTGAATTTAAGCTACCTCCCGGCACCCGGGAGTATTCTGCAAATTGATGAATTTGTAAATATTGATTTTGGTTACAAGACTTCTGAAACTGGTGATTTCAAAGTCAGGGCAATACCCTTTAACGGAGGGAGTGAAATTGGAGATTACGATTCACCTGCTTCTATGGTTTATTCTTCCTCAGATGGAGATGGAAGCGTGCAATTCTCATTGGGTTCCGAAGGTACACAAATTGACCAGATTCGTTTCGAATTAGTTAGTTCCGATGAAGCGTTTGTACTGGGAACGCATATGGTTGATGCTCAATTTTCAACTGAAACAGTTACCAGCCTGGAAGATGAAGTGGAAGATGGTTCCGGAATTTCAGTATTTCCTATTCCTGCACGTGGCAATCAAATTGTGTTAAAGTCAACTGATGAAAAGGGCCATTACTATCTTATTGATATGAATCGTAAAGTTATTTCACAAGGCACTTTCGGTATTGGTAACAATCCTGTTAGCATTGATAATTTTTCATCAGGAGTTTATATCCTTAAAACTGTTACAGGAGAAGGAGAAGAAACCAGAAAAGTTGTAGTGCAATAAATCAATAATACATGGTTTAATCGATAGTTTTCTCAAGAATGCCTTTACGTCTGTAAATAAGGTACGAGATTAGCACCACGCTGAAGTGTGGTGTCTTAAAACCTCTAAATACACCTTTTTTAGCCCGCTTCAGCGGGTTTTTTTATTTCCAGACAAAAATATCCTAAAATCTGACCCATTTTTCCTCCTTTTGCGTGTATATCATATAAACAATTTAAGGAAATGGAAAATTAATGGCCCGATTATGAAGAAACTCAAATTTTACTACTCCCGAATTGCTGTGATTTTTTTGCTGATGTTGTCTTTTTCTGTTACAACAAAAGCGCAAAACCGACCTGTAAATGTCATTGTTCAGGTGATACCACCGTATTCTCCTTATTTTTCCGATTACATAGGAAATGATGGACGTTTCAACCCCCGTTTTAGCGACCTTATAATGGTGACGGTGCAAAACACCGATATGAATAATTCTTACCAGATAAAGTTGATTCCTGAAATTCAATCGGGGAATAATTTTAACGGAAGGATTTCGCCTGATTTCATCCCGGAGCGTCCTTTGTATCTTGAACCCGGCGAAGTAAGGGTTCTTAACCTTAGTGATCTCACCGCTGTTAATTCAAATTTGAGTTATGGTCATATCAATTTTTCAGGGATAAGTGAACGAACATTGATGCAGACTGGGGTTTTGCCTGAAGGAAATTACCAGTTGTGTATGCGGGCTTACGATTACAGAAGTTCGGCTCCTTTATCTCCCACCCAACCTCAGGGGTGTAGCGCACCTTTTTTGGTCATTCATCCCGACCCGCCGGTTATAACTTATCCGCCCGATGGGGCTACTATTGCGATATCGGATCCTCAAATGCTTCAGATTAACTGGACACCACCCGGTGGAGGGTCAGGAATGTATGAATATGATGTTCGTATGGTTGAGCTTTCCGCTTTTCAGAGCGATCCGTATAATGTAATGAACAACAGTAATCTGACATTTTATCGTGAGCAAAACCTGTTAACTCCCGCTTTGCTGTACGATATGAGTAAACCTGAGCTGGAACCCGGGAAAACTTATGCTTTGCGGGTTACTGCCAAAGATCCCGACAATGAGGTGCTGATAAAGAACGACGGCCGAAGTGAAATTCATGTTTTCACGGTGATGCCTGATACAACATCTACCACTCAGGTCGCTGATGATGATGTTTCTGATAACGATGGTTCTTTCCTGTGCGGAGGAGCGTGTGATTTTGATCTTTCAAATATTGATCAGACACCCGTGGATACTTTCAGTGTAGGCGATATTATTAAAGCGGGTCATTTCGATGTGGAAATTACCTCGGCCAACTGGTCAGGAAATACCCTCAACGGTGAAGGAAAAATATTGCCCGGCAGTTTTATTCCGGTTTCTGTTACGGCTGAGTTAACCAATCTTGAAATAAATGCCGGCGGCCGTATATTCGAAGGAAAAGTGCAGGCCATGGCCCAAAATACCAATTTTTCCAATCAAAGTATGCTTTCCGACCTGGGCGATCAAATTGATTTGCCCGACAGTGACCTTTCCGCACTTTATGATTACCTGAATGACCCCGGAAATCTTCTGGCCAATCTACAAAGCGATACGGAGGTTCAATTGCCTGTAGGCATTGGCACCCCCGGCGATTACTATAAAGTGGCGGTTGTGGGGTTAATTTTAAATCCCGACAAGGCTACTTTCAATACGGTTTCGATGATAAAACTTCCCGATGAACAGGATAAATACCTGAAACTGGGTTCCAAGAATATTTGTATCAATCCCGGAGGTATTGCCCAGACAGATTCGGCTACCATGTTCCTGATGGAGGATGTTCAAATCGCTATTTCAGATGATGTAAAACTTAAATTGTCTAAGAATGATGGCTCGGCAGGGACTTTTGCGTCCTTTGGCTGCGATGGTTTCGGACAAATATTTGCCGAAGGTGAATTCACTCTGTCACCGGAGGTTATCCGTTATGAAAATGCTGACGGGTCTCAAAATGAAACCGATTCGGTAAAACTATCTTTCGCCACCAGCTTTTCTGACTGGTCCGACTGGCTGGTTTCTGCTAATTTATTTAATCAGAGCCGGCGCTATCAGTTTCCGGAGATGGAGGATTACAGTTTCCGTATTCAAAATGCTGTTTTGGACCACAGTGATCTGCGCAATGATGCCGCGATGGTATTTCCCCAACAGTATGCTTCAACCGACCAAAATGCTACCTGGAAGGGGTTGTACATCAAAACTTTTAATATGATGATGCCCCGTTTTATCGATAAAAACGGGAATGAGCGTATTGAAGTCACCGGGTCAAATATCCTGATTGACCAGCACGGGGTTTCCACTTTTATAGAGGCCGATAATTTGCTTACCCGCAACGAGGGAAGCATCGGCACCTGGGAGTTTTCCGTGGATTATATGGCCATGGAATTAGTTGCCAGTCAGCTGGATTCGGCTGCCATGAGTGGCGAGATGCTTATGCCCATATCCGATTCTACTTTCAATTACAGCACGCAGCTAAGTTATTACAACGATGAACTGGATTATGATTTTAATATTGTAACCAACGATCGCATAAGTGTACCTATGTGGTATGCTCAGATGGACTTGTATGAATCTTCCGAACTCGACCTGTCCATCCGTAACAACAGCGATGTAACCCTTCAGGCTACATTGAACGGAAAACTGAGTCTCGACAGTGAGGTTGGCGACCTGGATAAGATTTCCATTGGCGGATTGGAGTTTGAGCAATTAATATTAAGAAACAAGCCCCAATATTTACGTCTTGATGGTGGTGTGGCTCTAGATGCTTCTACTTCTCCGGGATTATTGGGTTTTGGTGCCAATCTGGGTGATAATAACAATTCCGAAAACGGGGCCAGCTTTGACATAGGACTGAATGAGATTAGTGGTTCAAAAACTTCATTGTATCTCGATATGGGACTTAACTTTACCGGTTCGGGAAGTGCCAATTCTCTGTCGGGGCATACCCGGTTGAATCTGGAAGCCAACTACAATGCCGGCGAATTGAAGTGGGAAAGCAGCGATGTGTTTATTGAGGACATACGGCTCGATGCCAATATGGGTGTGATGAAAGTGCAGGGAATGATTAAGTTTTTCAAGGATGACCCGGTTTACGGCAAAGGTTTTCAGGGTTCCATTAATTCCCAATTTCTTGAAACCATCAGTGTCAATGCCAATGCTCTCTTTGGAAATGTTGATGATTACCGGTATTTCTATGTTGACGGCTCTGCCCGCTGGGGCGGTGGTGGCATAGGTTTCTTCGGGCTGGGTCTTTACGGCTTTGGCGGAGGATTTGCCTACAATATGCAGAATGAAAGGTTGCCAACCACCGATGAACTTGACCAGTCGGGTAGTTCGGTAAGTTCCGACTATCAGCCCGATGAAGGCTCTATGGGACTAAAAGCGACTGTAATTGGCGGACTTCAGGGAGATCCCCGCCCATGGAATTCGGACGTGACTTTTGAAGTGGCCTGGAATACCAGCAGTGGTCTGACCCGCCTGGATATGGGAGGAGATTCTTATTTCATGCAGGATATCATGAACCGCGCCAATCCGGAGTTTCTGGGAACCCTCGACATGTCCTACGATTTTAACCAGGGCATTTTTTCCGGGACCGCCGATAAAGAAATACGGATTCCGGCATCCGATCCCATGATTACCGGGGATATGCCGGCTCAGTTTTATTTTGATTTTCAACCCAATATGGGCCTTCGTGAATGGTACCTGAAATTGGGGGAACCTAACGACAGAATAAATACAACCGTGTCGCTTACTGATGACATCTCCTTTACCAATGGGTCTTATTTTATGGTAGGATCCAATATTCCGGGGATGCCACCGCCACCCGCTGAGATTTTAAACGAATTATCGATTACGCCACCCGACAGACCCAACCAAACGGCCATTGAACATGGCGCAGGGTTTGCCCATGGCCTCAAACTGGATTTTGACGTGAATAACCTGGATGCCGGTGTATGTTACATCGATGTTGGATTACTTGCAGGTTACGATATTTCAGTGATGAACTGGTCGAGAGCCGGTATTTTATGCAACGGCCGTTCCAGCTTCGGGGTCAACCAGTGGTATGCAAAAGGTCAGGTGTACTTTTTGGCAAAGGCTCGTTTTTACGGATGGGGTGGAACCTATTTCCGTACCAGTCTGGCCGCCCTGGCGCAGGGCGGATTACCCAATCCGTCGGGGATTAAAGGAAAAGTGCAGGCCACTTTCGATGTGGGCTGGAAAACCTGGAGTCCGTCCAAATCATTTTACATAGGTGAGATTTGTAACATGTCGGTTCCTGAAGATTCCGAGCCCGATGTGGTTAATCCGTACGAAGATGTGGAGTTTATCACGCGACTGACGCCGGATGAGGGAAATGAACAGGTTTCGCCGGTTGTTTCGCCCGAGGTGGAGTTCAATTATCCCGTCGATAAGGTCAAAGATTACGTCTTTTCCGATGGCATGGGCGGAACCCAGAGTGTCAGCTACAAAATAACTCACGATGTTTATATTGAGGAGAACAATGGCTCTCAGCGGGTTGATCTGGATGTAACACCATCATCAGATAATAAGAAACTTACCGTGTCGCTTAATGAGCAACTGAAGCCTGAGACAGATTATACAATTGTGGCTGAGGCAAAACTTTATCAGAAGAACCAAAATTCCTGGGAAGAAGTAACTGAAGGCAATCGTGTTGTGAGAGAAGTGAAAAGCCATGTTTTTAAAACCACCACCAAGCAAGAGATTGTGGATGCCGATATAACTGAATCTATTCCTGTAAGACGACAGCGCTACTTTAAGAAAGACGACCATCCGCAGGGAAGTATTGAATTTAAGTCGGATATGAGTGGTTTCTTCAGTCAGTTTCCCAATACGGACATTAAGGTGAGAATTGTTTCGTGCGATGGGGAGGAAAGTTATCTCGTGGATGCCACGGTCAGCTCCCGGCAGTTGACTTACAGCATGCCCGATTTAAGTCCCGAGACCATCTATAAACTGGAGGTGCTTGCGGTAGCATCTGATGAAGAACCGCAATCTCAGAACCATTCGGGATGGAGCCAGGGAGGTGATTTTGCCACATCTGTTTTGTGGGGTGGTAGTGTACAAAGTTATGTTGCCGATGATTCAAATTCTAATTCCGGTTCAAGTAACACAGCCTCTACCAGTACTATAAATACTAATGCCATTAGTGTCAGCACTGTCAATACCAACACAATTAACACTCAGGCAGTAAATACGAGTACTTCCGGTACCAATACCAGTAGTGTTAATAACATCAATACCGGGTCATTAAACACCAATATTGCAGCGGCTGATTTGGAAATTGATCCCACCCTGTTTGCTCCGGTGCTTCTGGAGTATCATTTTCGTACCAGTCAGTTTACTACGCTTTGGGCTAAAGTAAACAGTGTGACCAGTGCCAGTGCTGTTGTACACGATCAGAATGTGGGGGGGCAGCAGGTCAAAAAGCTGGAAATTCGTCTCAAAGGGCCTGAACGTTTTGAAGGTCATCAGGAATATCTGAACAATGAGCTCGAATTTGAAGATGTCAATTTCAGGCTTCAGCATAGTGGGGGGGTATCGGATAATTTCCTTCCCGGTTGGTACCTGAATGGTGAAAGTTACCCGGTTAGTCCGGCCCAATCGTGGACTACCAAGGCCAAAAATCAGGTGCTGCAACAGTCTTCACCTTATCAGGCCTTTGGACAGGAGCCTTACAAACTTCGGGGTTATTACGGATTTGGCACTTTGCCCTCGTATTTCGACGGGCCACTCTCCGACAATAATATCGAATATGGATGGGAGCCCGATTACAACAATACTTCCGGAGGCTCGGGCGGTAATTTAGGGACTTACAGTAATACCCAGAATGTGAATTTCAATAGCAGTTATTTCACTACCAATGTGAATTTTACTGATGGAATAGATTCCGGAAACCAGGACCTGACAACTGTTATGGCGGTTTATGTGGAACTGGAAAAGGAAATCTATCAGGAATTTGTCAATGAAACTGTTTCTGCAGTTGAAGTGGCCCGGCTATTTGGTAGCGGAAATCAGTCAGGGCCCGGACCAGGAGGTGTCAGAACTAATCCTGACGGAACCGCCGAATATGTACCAATGCCATCGGGCGCTTACGAATTATGGTTTAGCATATTCGGTGGAAGTACTGTTAACAAAACCGTTCAGTTTAATTTCTAATATTACTAGCTATGCGATATATCATCCTAACAATTTTATTTGGTTTTATTCCCCTGTTTTCTCTTGCCCAGGAGAACCAATCATTTGGTCTCTTTTCAAAGTATGAAGAGGGGAAAGTTTATCTGAAAATTCAACCACTTGAGGGCAGGGCCTGGTATCTGGGTAAAACCAATGGATATGTGATAGAGCGGAGAGAAGCAGGTTCAGAATCCGCATTCCAGCAAATTATCGAATCCCCGTTACTTCCCCTGCCTGCTGAGGAGATGGAGGCTTTAAGCGGCGATTTCCCTTTTGTTGGCGAATTGAAAGCCATTCTATACGATATGGAAACCGGGGCGCAGGCCGATGACACTAATTTTGCTGCTGTGGAAGCAAAGGAGGAGGAGCTGGAAGGGCGATTGTTCCTGCACTTTTACCTTTCGGCCATGTCGGAAGCCGCCAGTGAAGCGTCAGGTTTGCAATTTGTGGACCATTCGGTAGAGCCCGGGCGCAGCTATGTTTATCGTGTGCAGATAGCAGAGGAAGACCAGTACAGCAACCAAAAGGAGGTAAATACTTTTCGGGAAACCACCTACACCATTCCCGAGTTGAACCTCACAGGACTCGACAAAGCGGTGCGCATTAACTGGCACCATAAATCGTTTAAGAACAAATACATTGCCTATCGGTTAGAGCGGTCAACAAATGGCCGGGATTGGGAATATCTGGGAGACTCGCCCATTGTTTACAACCGCCGTGTGGCCGAAGATTCCGAAGACCTGGAGTTTGGGTATATCTATGAAGGCGACAGTTTGAGTGCAAATTATCAGCCTTATTATTACCGGCTTACAGTTATGGATTTTTTCGGGTATAGTGCCGGCCCGGGTCAAAGCTTCGAGGTTATGGGCCGCGATCTTGAGCCGCCTGTTCAGCCTTTCAATGTTGAGGCCGATTTTTCGCCGCAGGAAGGGATGAATATTACCTGGGATTATCCCGATGAAACCCGGGTGGATGACCTTGAAGGGTTTTTTATCGGAACAGGGGCGAGTCCTAATGGACCTTTTGATCCGTTGAATCAGGAGGTGTTGCCGGCCGAATCGCGCTCTTTTGTGCATTCTCAGCCCAATCAGGGCGGAAGGAATTTTTATATCGTTACAGCCATCGATACTTCCGGAAACTATAAACATTCACTTCCGGTTTATGAAATCATTCCTGATTCTCTTGCGCCAGCTGTCCCGCGTGAACTGGCCGGAACAATTGATTCCAGCGGTGTTGTGGAGCTCCACTGGCCCAAAGGCGAAGAAGCCGACTTAATGGGCTACCGGGTTTTTCGTGCCAATACCAGTGGTCATGAATATGTGCAGTTAACCAATGAGCCGTTGCAGGATACACTTTTTACCGATAGCATTTCTTTAAAAACACTGACCAGGCATATCTTTTACAAAATTGTGGCGGTGGATAATAATTTTAATCATTCTGATTTTTCCACACCACTGAAGCTTAACCGACCTGATATAATGGTACCGGTGGCGCCCAAAATTAAAGATGCACAATTGAAGGATGGAGCTGTTCGTATAGTCTGGGTTCCCGGAACCAGTCGTGATACCGAGGCAGATATCCTTTTAAGACAAACCGATGGAGTCTGGGATGAAATTGGTGTTTTTGAAGAAGGCGAAGAAACTTACACCGACCCGTTTCCAGCCAATCAGGAATATGTGCATTATGCCATGCTTTCGCGGGATGAAAGCGGCCTCTTTTCTGATACATCTCAGATACGAAGGGTTCGAAAGGTGGAGTTTTACAAAGTGAAACCTGTAGAAGCGCTCACTGCTGTTTATAACCAGGAAAACCGTCAGGTGGAATTGAACTGGAACCATTCCGGAAATGAGGAAGTGTATTACATCATTTTTCGCGGTGACGGGGAGAAAGGCATTCGCATGTACGAAACGGCTCCCGGAGACCGGCAGGCGTTCTCGGAAAAAACGCTTCAGCCGGGGCAACAATACTCCTATGCTGTAAGAGTAAAACGCGAGGATGGAAAAACCAGTCCGCTGAGTGAAAATGTGGAAGTGGTGGTTCCGGGAGGTGAGTAAAGGAATGCATGAGAGTAGCACCCCGGTTTAGCGGGGTGATCAAAAGTAATGGAATGGCCCCGGTGAGCCGGCTTCCCCTGGGCGTGTAGCCCCTGAAAGGATTGAATCTAACTTAAAACACTATGCGATATAAAATTATCATATTTTTCGTTTTTCTCTCATCATATCCAATTTTCGGGCAGGACTTAGAACAAGTTGGTGAAGCCGATCCGGTAGATTTAAGCGGATCCCTTTCACTCCAAACCGGATATTACAATACCAGTCTGAGCTACGATCGTCAGGATCCGTATGCATACAGTCTGATGGGCAGTGCTGTTTTGTCCTTATACGGATGGCAGATTCCTTTCAATGTGTCGTATGCCAATCAGCAATTCAATTCCGGAAATCCCTTTCAGCAGTTCGGGTTATCGCCACGCTATAGGTGGATGCAACTCCATTTGGGGTATTCCAGCATGTCATTTTCCCCCTATACCCTGAATAACCATACATTTCTGGGTGGCGGCATTGAGCTTACACCCGGCAATTTCAGGTTTGGGGTAATGTATGGCCGTTTGAGAGAAAAGCAGCAGCAATTGGAAGGACAGTACAGCAGTTTCCATATACCGGCATACAAAAGAATGGGCTATGGCGTAAAACTGGGATACGGAACTTCGGCGAATTTCATCGATTTTATTTTGTTTAAGGCAAGTGATGATACCACTTCACTTCAGTCGTCCGAAAACTTATCCGTTTTACCCTCCGAGAACCTGGTGATAGGCGTTTCGGGGCGGTTACAATTGTTCAAAGCACTAAGCTGGGAATTCCATACCGCTGGTAGTGCCTATACAAGAAATATGTATTCAAGGACTACGGAGGATGGTGAGGAATATATTCCCGGGTTGATTACTTCATTGTATCAGCCCAGAATTTCGAGCCGGTTCACTTATGCCGGACATACCTCATTGCACCTTCAGTTAAGAGGTTTCAGTATTAAAGGAACCTATAAACGAATACAGCCCGGATTTGCCTCCATGGGACTGTATTACATTACCGGCGACAAAGAGCAATACACCATAGCGCCATCGTTGCGGTTGTTTCAGGGAAGGGTGAGTATTTCCGGTTCACTGGGACTGGAGAATGACAACGTTATGAATACCAAGGCCGTTACGACTCATCGTCAGATTGGGTCTGCCAATGTGAATTGGAACACCCGTGGTGCATTTGGACTATCCATGCAATACTCGAATTATCAAATGAATCAGAGTGCAGCCCTGCTGGATTTGAACGATACCACCAAAATTGCCATGGTCAACCGAAATATTTCCGTCATTCCGCGGTTGACGTTCCGGCAGGAGAACAAAACGCACCAGATTACTCTTTTTGCCAATAGTCAGGGCCTCACCGATTACAACGATTTTACCAGCGATATGAGTGAAACAAGTACCTATACCAGTAATTTGAATTATTCGTTTCGCAATCGCGACAATTTTTTTAACACCAAAACCGGACTGAATCTTACGCGTCTAAATACTGCTCTTAGCGAAATTCGCCGATATGGATTAACCCTTGGGGTTGGAAAGGGCTTTTTTGAAGATAAACTGACAACCAATTTTCGCACCAATTACAGTCGAAATGAGGTTGATGGGGCATCAGCAGGATACATTCTTGGGTTTCATTTCAATTCCGGCTATAACTTACCTTCCGGACATGCCTTTTCGTTGATGTTGAAAGTTACCAAAAATGAAACAGAGAATAGGCGGTTTTCGGAGAATATGGCGAGGGTGCAATATACTTATCGGTTCTGAGAAAGTTAAAAGAGTTTGATGGAAGCCCGCTGAAGCGGGCTAATGGTTGAGGCTTGGAGGTGCCTTTAACACCCTGCTGAAGCAGGGTGCTAAACTCATACTCCTGAAACTGGCGGGGATGGATGCATTCATGAGAATATCACCCTGTTTAACGCGGTGTTATCATGTATCCTAACAGTTTCGGCCAGCCGGCTTCCCATTATTACTTTAAAGAAGCTTTAAGCCTAAGCTCAATGCCCCTGTTCCCGGCCAGTTCCTGCAATTGGCTAATGAAATATTGATTGGGATATTTCTGATTGTTGAGCGACTGAAATATATCAGATAATTGCTCTGCTCCCTTTTGGGTATTTACCGGACTTTGAGCCAGTATTTTAAGTGCAGAAGTGTACTCATATTTCCAATGGGTTTTGTCATGCAGACTACTAAAAATGGTCATTCCCTCAGTGGCAAACTTGTTGGCAAGGGTTCGCTTCTGCATCTTTAAATAATATTCGGCAAGCAAGGTTGCACAATCGCCCCGCCGGGAATGAATCGTATCAAATTTCTCCTCAAGGATGGCATAAGCTTTTTCGATGTACGGAAAGGCCTCTTCGGGTTTTTCGGAATCCATCAGGCTGCGTCCCAGCCGTGTAAGGGTAAAAGCAAGATTGGGGTGGCCCTCGGGATAAATATCTTTCTCCTCTTTATACACTGCCTGAAAAATTCTCGCGGCCTGTTCCGCCTTTCCCTGATTGAGATAGGCATCGGCCAGATTGTATTTCGAAATGGTGATTGATTTGATGTATTGGGGGTAATGTTCTTCTTTTATTTTCAATCCCCTTTTGTAGTATGTCTCGGCTTTTTCGGGCATTCCGAAGTAGGCATAGGTCAACCCGATGGTATTTAACCTGTAAGCTGTCCATACATGGTTTGCACCGTACTCTTTTAAGGAAATATTGTAGGCAGCCTGGGCGTAGGAAAGACTTTTTTCAAAGTTATTTTTCCTTTTTTGAATGCTGGACGCCGTATAGTATCGGTGAACAAGGTTTAATGAACTGTCGCCCGATACCTGTTTCGTTTTTTCGATGCACTTGTTCATGAAAAATTCAGCAGAGTCGAGTTTCTCCAGATCCAGATAGAGCGTTGCAATTTTTGCGAGGTCATTAATTAAATACTCATTGGTGGAGTCTTTCATTGAGGAATGCACCTTATAGGAGCGGAGCAAATACTTCCTGGAATTAGAATAATCACTTAATCTGTGATATATTTCACCCAACGTTGATTCCACAGAAGCAATTTTTATTGTTTTCCTGAAATCGTTTTCCTGTTCCATTCTGCTGAGTACTTCCTTGTAAAGGGGTACGGCTTTTTCGTAGTCGGATTTCATTGCGAATAAGTTCCCTAGTATTTCCAGATCATAGGTTAAATCAATGGGATGTGATTCGACGTTAATACTGTCAATTTGTAAGGCCTTGTTGATAAAATAAAAGGCGGTATCCAACTGACTGGTTTTCCGATAATAACTGGCATATTGTGAATAGATATCGCTCAGGTCGTGATGGTTATCGGGCTTCAGGGAGTCTTTTAAATGATGGGCATTTTTCAGAGCATCCAGACCTTTGTCGAATACCCCATTTTCTATAAAAACGGATGACATGGTAAGAAGTATTTCAGCTTTGATATCGGCATCAATGTGAGCTGAGTTGGTCAGTCGGCTGTAGCCCCTGTCAAGCATTTCATTAACTGTAATATCTTTTACAGAATTGACATAAGGGTCGCCAAGCGAAAAAACACTTTTCAGGTAGTTCGTGACGCCACGAGCCTTGTTGGCCTGAAGCTCGGCTTTTCGGGCATTATCCCGGGCTTTGTTTTTTTGCTGAGTAATGACAATGGTGTAATTTATCATAAGACCTGTGATGACCATCAAAAAGAAGGAAGCCACCCTTAATCTTATGCGGTTTCTTTTTACGAATTTAGATAGCAGGTAGTTGAACTGAAGACCTCTGACCTTTAGAGGCTGAATGTTGAAATAGTTCTCTATGTCGGTTTGTAATTCCTGTACCGTGCGGTATCTCTTATTGGGGTTTTCGCGAAGCGATGATTCGAGGAGCGCCTTTAAATCCCCCTTAAGTATGTGCGAGAGTTGCTTTGTACTTTGAAGTCCCCGTTGAGCTAGAAGGATTGTAATATCACTTTCCGGAATGGTTTTGAAAACCGTTGAAAGTGAAGAATTATTAAATTTGTTTTGAATATCGGGCCAG
>NZ_JADQBH010000036.1 GCF_016278715.1 Marinilabilia sp.
CTTTAACTTCCTTGAAAATCCATTAAATAGCTCGCTATTCGCAGCATTTTCAAGTTGGCAAAGAAAAAATAACTTCGTTAAATCTGTCAATTTATTTCATTACAAACCCTAAAGGCAATTTCCCTATTCAATGGTCACCTCTGAATGTTTCACCTCATCTCCCATCTTCACAATATCTGCCACATTATCGGTTGAATTTTGTTGGATATTAACGCCATCCGTCAATGCCCCGAAAATGGCAAATGCAGAATTTCCTGAAGACTGAAATTCCAGCCCGTTGATGTCAATATTCTTTCCATTGTAAATCATCATTGCAGGACCTTCATCGGCTGTAACTTTCACATTATTCATCTGAATGCCATCAGCGTCAATAATACTAATTCCTTTCGTTCCTCTCAGAATAGCATCCTCCAGATGCACATTTTGCAAATTCATCTCCGGAAGCCCCATAAAAAAGGCAGCATTCCCAAAACCGTTGGCGCGAATATTCTTCATGAAAATATTTCTGAACGAGGGTGTTTCTTCTGTAACAGGGACAGCCTCAGCACGTTGTTCAGAAGGGGCACTATTCCCGCCATCGTCCATGATCGGAGCATCACCTCCGTAAAACAGATTAAAACGAATGGGCTCAGTCGGGATATCAATCATATCAATATTGGAGATGAAAATGTTCTCAACAATGCCTCCTCGTCCACGTGTACTTTTAAAACGCAGACCGGTATCTGTACCCATAAAAATGCAATCGGATACATGAACATTTTTTACACCACCTGACATTTCGCTACCTACTACAAAACCACCATGGCCATGATAAACAATATTGTTCTTCACTATCACATTTTCGGTGGGCATAGCTCTTTGCCGGCCATCTTCATTTTTCCCTGATTTAAAACAAATTGCGTCATCTCCCACATCAAAGGTATTGTTGTAAATCACCACATTTTTGCAGGATTCAAGATCCAAACCGTCTCCATTTTGTGAATACCAGGGATTTCGAATTGTCAAATTCCGGATGGTCACATCCTCACTCATAAGCGGATGAATGTTCCATGCAGGAGAATTTTGGAAAGTTGGACCGTCCAGTAAAACCTTTTCACATTCCTTAATACTTACCATTACAGGTCTGAGAAAATCTTTTACCTCTTCAAAAGCCTCCCGATTGTTAAAATCAGGAACATTAAAGTTGTCCCTTCCGTCTCCGGCTTTTGATTTCTCTGATGGATACCATATTTCCCCATCGTCACTCAGCACTCCACCTGATTTAACAAGGTTCTTCCATTGCGAAGCCGTCATTTTACTTTTCTTGACGGGCCTCCAGGCATCACCATTTCCATCAATCACACCATTTCCGGTAATAGCAATATTCTCCAGATTATGTGCATGAATCGGCGACATACAACGAAAAGTTTCCAATCCTTCGAAACTGGTTTTGATGAGCGGGTAGTCGTCAAAATCGGTACTAAAACGGATTACGGCGCCATCTTCGAGATGCAGATTAACATTACTTTTCATTTGAACAGGTCCTGTCATCCATATGCCACGGGGCACAACAACTCGGCCTCCACCGTTTTCGCTAACCTTTTCAATAGCACGGGAAAATGCACCTCCATTGGGAGTATGTGCATCTCCTACAGCACCAAATTCTGTTATCGACACAGAATAATCTGGAAATACAGGTTCCTGCACCACCGGCATTTCAAACTCTACGCCCTCATAAACAGAAAACGTTCCCTTCTCATAGGAATTTGTCTGTCCGAAACAACCAAAACTGCCAGATATTACTAATAAAGTAACCAGGCTTCCCTTAATAAAAAATGCTGGTATTCTCATAAGCTAAAAAAATTTCCTGTTACGAATCCAAATGTATGGAAGACCGATATCACCATTAAAGTACAACAAATGCAAAGTCTTCTCAAAACATCTTTCTAATTATTTCCTGCAAAACGAAAAAGACATCAATAAGTTTACAAACGGCATCCGGAGACTCTCCGGACGCCATCTGAAAACTCTTAAAAGTTTTGACCTAATTATAAGCAGGATTCTGGGGATAATTGCCACGGTTCAGGTCAAGGGCATCCTGTGGGATGGGACGTAAAATCTTCAATTCTCCTCCATTTCCTGTAAACCAATCGGCAGATTCAATATCCTTATTGTACAAAACAGTTCGTTCAACTAATGTTCCTGTACGCTTCAGATCGAACCAACGGTAATACTCACCGGCCAATTCACGGGCACGTTCATCAAGAATAAAATCAATATCCACATCACCGGCAGTAATATCCGCAACTCCGGCACGCTGACGAACCTCATTGATACGATCTGCGGCAGCCTGGGTGTTTTCCAATTGGAAGTAAGCTTCGGCAGCCATCAGGTAAGTCTCGGCCACACGGGCAATAATAAGATCCCGGGTACTGACAGTTCCATTGCTTGAAAACATGGATTGTGGATCATCAAATTTTCGAATGGCAATGGTCTCGAAGTCAAGAGCAGAAGATTTAGATGCTTCAAGATTCTCATAGTAGTGAAAGAAAGCATCGGGATGTTCTGTCAGATAAGCAGCTTCAAACGCCGCATTGCTCTCCCACGGACGGGCATAATAATGTTTCACCCCTACTGCTGACAAATCTTCAACCCTGTAAAAATCGTAATAGTTGTCATATACCGTTGTCATAAATGTACCTTCCCACCGTGTATCATTAGCGTTGTACAGATCCAACAGATACATATTAGGACAAAGATTGTACGAACGCCAGGGGGCATCACCAGCATTCTCACTTCCCCCCATGTACGGCCCGAAATAACTGGATTGAGAATGTCCAAGCTCATCGGGAGCAGAACTTATGGAATTTTCGGAATACTGAACCGAAAAAATAACTTCCTCGTTCTTTTCATTTCCCGGCCACCACAAATCGTGAAACGGGATGGTTAGCATCTGCCCATTGATTACCTCATCGGCTAATGATGCCGCTTTTGTAAAGTCATTATCCGAACCAAAAGATTCGTACCCGCGGGTAAGATAAACTTTAGCCAAAAGGTTAGTAACCGCTCTGCGATTCACTCTGCCTGAAAACGCTTCTGAACTAACAAGACCTTGTGCTTCTTCCAATTCACTGATGATGAAGCTGTAAATAGTTTCAGCGCTTTCCCTGTCAAGCTCAGTTACTGGTTCGTCAATCATTTCTGTAACCAGTGCCACTCCCCCATAGCTTTGAACCAAAAGGAAATAAGCATTGGCTCGAATAAACTTCATTTCACCAATGCGCTCATCCAGCGCCTCGAAAGGCTCGGTAAGTGTGCTGTATTCAAGTCCCATGTTACAAGCCTGAACAGAACTGTAACAATTCTCATAAAGCGGTAAAACTTCAGCCTCCGAAGAAGTCAAAAAGCGGTACTCACTCAAGCCAACAGGCTGAGACTGACGCCCCTCCACATACATATCGGTTCCGGCGCAAAACATCCAGGGTGCAGGACCATAAATATCCCGCAATGAACTGTAGGCAGCATTCACCAGAGTCTCATATCCATCAGAGGTTTTATAATACTCCTCTGCACCAATATTTGACAGGTTTTCTTCTTCCAGATAATCGGAACAGCCGGTGGCCAGAAAACCCAACAATCCTAAAAATATAAATATCTTCTTCATTTGATTTTCGATTTTATGAACAAGAACGAATGAAAAAAATCACCTATTCTGTACTTTATTAACATTTTTCAAAAAATTGTTTCCTGATTAAAACCTTGCACTAATACCAAATTGATAGGTTACAGAGCTGACTCCACCATCTCCATAATCAGAGCCGGCCCATTCAGGATCGAAACCATCATAATCAGTAAATACAAAAGGATTCAACACATTGGTATAGATTCTTAGGTGACTCATCCCTAATCTATTGGCAAAATTACGCTCAAAAGTATACCCCAACGAAATATTCTTGATTTTTACATAATCAACCAATCGGTAGTAACCAACACCATCATTTCGCCAGTAAGTACCTCCATTACGTGGTTGAGGATACTCGTTGGAATATTGAGCTGGGATTCCGGCATCATTGTCAGGAATGTACCAACTGTCCACATCAAGTTTGGCACGTCCGCGGTCGCGCATATCCACAAAATTGGAATGGAACCCGCTGTAAACAAACATCCCCTGATTGGTGAAAAGATTCAGGGAAAAATCAAAACCTCTGTACTTCAAGTTAGTGGAGAAACCACCTGACCAATCGGGGTCGTTTGAACCAAGAATCATACGGTCATCATTGGGATCAATCACACCGTCTTCATTCACATCTACCACCTTTGCCTCGCCTTCAGTTTGTCCGTAGGAAGCGGCCTCAGCAGCCTCATCGGCCTGCCAGATGCCATCAAATTTATAATTGTACTCCGATTCAATAGCCTCTCCAATAAACCAACCATTTCCCACATCGTCCACTTCGGTTTGTCCGTATAGTGATTCGATTTCATTGGTGTTTTTCGAAAATGTGAAAGTTGTTCTCCAGGAAAAATCCCCGTTATCAATATTAACAGTAGTCAAAGAAATTTCAATACCTTTGTTGCGTACCGACCCCACATTAGCGTCTAATTCCTCCCATCCGGTCTCTTTGGGCAATTTTTGCTTCATCAACAAGTCTTCCGACAACCTGTTGTAAACGTCAACAGAACCAGCAATCCGGTTTCTGAAAAAACCAAAGTCAATACCCAGATTTAATTCGGAAGTAGTTTCCCAGGTAAGAATTTTATTGGCGATCTGAGACGGAATAAAACCATTCACCGTATTTCCACCAAAGCTGTAATAGGTTTGATTGTCGGCGTTACTAACGGTTTTATATGGATCCACATTATTGTTGCCGGTTAATCCATAACTAACACGCGCTTTCAGATTAGACAAGGTACCAAAGTTCTCCATAAAAGGTTCTTCACTGACACGCCAGGCAAAAGCTCCTGAAGGAAATGAATTCCACTTATTCCCTTCTGACAGGTTGGAAGCACCATCCCATCGATTAGATAATGTTATCAGGTATCTGTCTTTAAAATCATAATTCAACCTAAAAACGTATGACATTAACGAGGTATTAAGGTAATTGGAGCCAATATTAAAACTCGACTGTGCTCCATTTCCCATATTGTAATATTGTGAGTTAAACGGAAGATTGGTCGTGGACATCATGGAAGTTTCAATACGGCGTTCATACATACTGTACAGCCCCATTGCATTAAAATGATGTTCTCCAAAGCTTTTGTCCCACGAAATCTGATTGTCCCAGGTATAATTCAAATCCTCTTCAGTGTCCCTTTGTGCCAGGGCCTGGCCGTCGTTGCTGGCGCCATCGTCGGTCAATGCTCCCCAGGACCGGCCTCTCCGGGACTGATCGTAGCCAACAGAGAAGGTTGTTTTTAATGTCAACTCATCAATCGGCTTAAATTGCAAGAATGCATTACCAACCCCGTTATATCTGCGGATGTTGTCAGAAGAATTGTTGATTTCCAGTATCGGATTGTAAGTACTGGTTTTGTTGATCAGATAATCACCATCAGGAGTAGTGTATTTACCTGGCATAGGAACCAACACACCTGTGGAGTCGCGGGGTGAGAGCAAAGGATTCAGCCGAAATGCTTCGCGCATAGCATTCTGACTTCCCATTTCCTGCTCGGTAAGAGAGACATTTAAACTGGCACCCGCAGTTACTTTTTCAGAAACCTTATGATTAACACTGGTTTTAAACGTGTACTTATCTATGTATTCATTATTAATGTTACCCTCTTCGTTTTGGTAACCAATGCCCATTACATAGGAAAGATCCTCCGAGGCTCCCGAAATAGAAATATAATGGTTTTGTTGTTTCCCGTTCTTCAACACTTCGTCATACCAGTCGGTGGTTTCATTGGCCTGTGCCCTGCGCAACAACTCACTATTAGCTGTACCCAGATAAGAAGCTTCATGTTCCTGAGCATCAATAATTCCATCTCCATTGGAATCACTGGCTGTTGCCAGGTAAGCGGACTTATGATAGTACCACCATTTTTCACCATCCATTAGTTTCGGCAGTCTTGCAGGCGTTTTCACCCCATAATAACCATCGTAAGTCACCACCGCTTCCGATTTGCTATCGGCACCTTGCTTGGTAGTAACAATAACCACTCCGTTGGTACCTCTGGAACCATAAATGGCGGTAGAAGATGCATCCTTTAAGATATCGATACGTGCAATATCCTGAGGGTTCAGAAAGTCAATACCATCGGTAATTACACCATCCACCACATAAAGAGGATCGCTATCATCCGACATGGTGTTTTTTCCTCTAATCTGAATGTCGAATCCGTCGCCTATACGCCCGGTTGATGAAGAAATCTGCACACCGGCAACA
>NZ_JADQBH010000200.1 GCF_016278715.1 Marinilabilia sp.
TTGATGTCTTTTATGTTCTGCGCTTCTTTAACAATGACCACTTGTTTCGGAGCCATCATTGGATAGCGGCGCGAGGCTTCCACGATATCCACCATGTTGAGGTCGGAACCATAAAAGATGTATTGGTTAAACGCTTTATCCTCCTCCTTGAGGGCGTTTTTGGCGATATAATCGGTGATGTAATCGGCATACCACGGTTCTTCGCCCGATAAAAAGTATATCTGGGCGAAGTTTCCCTGTTTTATTTGTGTTACTATTTGTTCGAATGTCATAAATCGATACGTTGAATTGACAAAGTTAAAATTTTAACCTGATTAATTTTAACGCTTTTGTAATTGAGTCAGGGCAAACCCATTTAAGGATTTAAAATCACTACTAACCGTGGGATTATAGAGATTGCTTTCCCGAAAGGTGTCTGTGAAGCAGCTTCATTGCGTGCAACCATACTCCCCACTGACTTTATTACTATTGTCGCCTCAAAGCAAACATCAAGTGTCAAATTTCAAGTGTTTTACCGACTTTCCGTTGTTGATGATCTCTTTCAGAGAGTCTATGCCGATTTGCAGATGTTCATTAACAAACTCTTTGGTAACTTTCTTGTCGCTTGCATCGGTTTTTATTCCGGTTGAAATCATTGGCTGGTCTGATACCAGCAACAAGGCTCCTGTAGGAATTGAGTTGGCAAAGCCTACCGTGAAAATGGTGGCCGACTCCATATCAATGGCCATGGCCCGTGTTTTTGCAAGGTATTTTTTAAATCGTTCGTCGTATTCCCAAACACGTTTATTGGTTGTGAAAACAGTTCCGGTGTAGTAATCGCGTCCGTAATCGCGAATAGTGGTAGAGACAGCTCTTTGCAGACTAAAGGCGGGAAGTGCCGGTATTTCCGGGGGGAGATAATCATTGGAGGTACCATCGCTGCGAATGGCTGCAATGGGGAGAATCAAATCGCCCAGGGTGTTTTTTCTTTTGAGTCCTCCGCATTTTCCAAGAAACAATACCGCCTGCGGGTTTACAGCACTTAACAAATCCATGATAGTTGCCGCGTTGGGGCTTCCCATACCAAAATTGAGGATAGTGATGCCATCGGCACTACAGTTGGGCATGTTGTGATCTTCGCCTACGATGGGAACATTATGCCATTTCGAAAACAACTCTACATAATGGTTAAAATTGGTAAGAATTATGTGCTTTGTAAATTCTTTTTAGGGGCGACCGGTATATCTCGGAAGCCAGTTTTCAACAATCTCATTTTTGGTCTTCATTTTTTAGTTGGTTTACGGTTTTTTTACGAATATAATTTAATTTTCGTATAGCCTGATTCAAAACTCTTATTTTTGCATTATGGAGAAGTTAAATTTGCCGGAATACATTTTCAGGTACAAGGAAGAGAAGGGCAAAAAGTTTATTTTTGATGAGGTGAGAGGGAAATTTGTTGCCCTGACTCCGGAGGAGTGGGTCAGGCAAAACTTTTTGCGCTTTATGGCTGATCAGTTGAATTACCCAAAAGCCCTGACCGGAGTGGAGAAAATGTTAAAAGTACATGGGCTTTCGCAAAGGTGTGATATTCTTCTGTACAACCGGCGCGGCTCTCCTGCAATGGTGGTGGAATGTAAAGCCCCGGGAGTATCGGTTGATTCAAAGACAATGGCACAAGCTGCCCGCTACAATACAACACTGAAAGTGCCCTTCCTGGTGCTTACCAACGGGCAGAAGCATTATTGTATTCAGACAGATACGGAAACGGGAGATTTTGAGGCACTGTCGGAGTTTCCTGCTTTTGAAGAGTTGTAATCTTTGTTTATTAGGGTGCAATTTTCTGATACATCAGTTCATCTTTGAAGCCCGAAGGGGTTTTAAGCCATTCTTTTTTTCTTCCAATCATTTGAAAATCCAGGCTTTCAAATAACTTTATGCTGGCTTGGTTGTCTTCTGAGATGTCACAAAAAAGCTGGTGGAGCCCAAGGTGTGAGAAAGCATACTCAGAAAATAATGCTACAGCCTCTCTGGCATGTCCTTTTCCTCTTTCGGGCTTGTAAATCATAACTCCGATTCCTCCGCGGGAATGGTATGGGTCAAAATCAAACAAATCTATCATTCCAATGCTTTCCTGATGATGCTCTTTGGGGACATCAATCATCAGTCGCAACTGCTTGGTTTGATAAATATCCAGCGATATCTGATTGATGTAAGTGATGATTTGGTGACGGCTAAACGGCGTAAGCGTGTTGCTTACAGACCAGAGTTCCATCTGGTTTTCCCATTGGTATAGCAAATCTGCATCGGCCGGTTCGAGGGCTCTGAGAATTATTTTGTCATTTCTGATCATGTTCCGGTAATTTATGCCGGCAAAAATAACTTAACGTCGCCGGATCCCCAAAAATGATGAATGCAGATTACTCATTTTCCGGAGCACTCTCCAGAGTAATGGCAGGGAGGTAGATGGCCCTGTTCACTGATTTGTAATCGTCTTTGGCATTTAGGTTAAACGTTTTGGAATATTCTTTATGTCCTTCATTTTTAATGGTAAGTTGATATTCCTGTGCTGTAGGAATAATGACGACAAATTTTCCGGTCTGCGGATTGGTTCTGAATGTTCCTATCGTTTGATTGGTGTTGAGGTTTTTAACGCTGATAACGGCATCCTCCGCGGGTTGGTTGTTGCTGTTGAAGATGTGTGAGGATACAACCGCCATACTACGCTCATTAGAGGAAGGGAAGTGGAGAATAAAAAGATCGGACTGTCCCATTCCTTTTTCTTGTTGTGAGGAGTAATAGACCCGTTGCCCGTTTGGGGTAGGGAGGTAAAACAAATCGTCGGTGGGGGTATTGATCGGATAACCGATATTTATGGGAGTGCCCCACTCTTCATTTTCGTTTAGAGTGCTCTTAAAAACATCATATCCGCCCATGGAATTGTGACCTGTTGATGAGAAATAGAGCGTTTTCCCATCTGGGTGAATAAAGGGACTTTCCTCATTCAGAGAGGTGTTAATTGCTTCTCCTGCATTAATTGGTTTCCCCCAGGTGCCGTCGGGAAGTTTTTTGGAAGAATAAATATCCTTTCCCCCCAGACCTCCGGGTCTTTCACTGGAGAAGAAAATGGTATTTCCGTCAGGGGTGAAGGAAGCATGTGTTTCATTGAAACCTGAATTTATAGGGGCAGGCAATTGTTCAGGTTCGGTCCATCCCTCAAAAGTTTTGTAGGTAATGAAGAGCAGGCCTACCATTCCGTAATTTTCGAAAAATATCAGGCCTTGTCCATCAGGAGTAAGCCCAACGGTAGCTCTGTTGGTGCCCTGGTAGCCCGGAATCTCAAGAACTTTGGGTTTGGTCCATTGTTGGTTACGCCAATGACTCACAAAGATGTTTTCGAAAAAGGGGCCTTCCATATTAAGGCTGTCAATGGGGCGTGTGGAAGTAAAATAAATGGTGGATTCATCATAAAGAACAATGGGACTGTGATCTTCGTAGGGACTGTTGACAATCTCCCCCAGATGTTCAATTTTTTTATCCACGGGATGTTCTTTTAATTTTAGGTAATTCTCACAGTAAGTTACTTCCTGTTCAACATCTGCAATGAATTCAGGATTTTCGCTGTGCTTTTTGATTTGATTGAACTTTTCACATGCCTTTTTGGCCTGACCGTCAAGTCTGTAGGCCTGGCCCAGATAAAAATGGGCTTCCAGCGCCTGGTTGCTGGTGTTCTTTTTCAGAGGATATAATGCTGCTGCTTTTTCCAGGATATCAATAGTGGCGGATAATTCCTCATCATTGGCTAAAAGGCTGAATCCTGTTAAGAGCATAGCTTCAGGGTTTTCCTCCTGTACCAGTGGGGCAAGGATTTTAACAGCATCCGGATAAAAACCCACTTCAATTAATTGGTTGGCTTCCCGGATTAGTTTTCGTGGAGATTGTGCTGTTACTTCATTGAAGAAACTTACAATAGTAAGAAATATTATGATAGCCAAGAGGCGAATTTTTATCAACATGATAGCGGTATTTTATATTTCAACGGGTCAAAATACGAAATTTTGTTTTTAGAGGGAAGTACTCTGAGTAAGAGTTTTTTTAACGCTGACTTTTTGGTGATGAAAAAACGTTTTTTCTTGACGCTTGATTACTTCAGGATCCTGACAAAATCTTTTTTATCGTTCAATTCATAAAGGATTCCGCTCTCTTCGTGGAGCAGCAGGATATTAATTCTTCTGTTTGGTTTTGTTGTTAAAAAAGCAATGAGTCTGGTGGGAGTATATTCTTTTGATGAGAGTAATAAATGAGATTGCTTTTTCATTGATGTTGAAATGCGTGCGAAAAATCCGGATTTTTCAAGTTTCTTGATGATTTCCGCGGAAGTATCAGGATGAATTACACAACTGTTGCGCGGTTTCTGTGGAAAAGCATTTCGGAGGTTCTGTTTAATCCGGGAGAAGAATTTTAAAAGTTGGATAAATGATGAGATGGTAAGTAAGGTAAGTGCAGAGTGTTTGCCTGAATAGTATTTTTTGTAAAAGGTCACCATCGAATCGTAAAACAGTGAGGGGAATTTAGCACATCGCCGGGTTGTTTCTCCTTTGAAATGAATTGCAGTGATCGCCGGATTGTACCATACCTCCATTCCTGCTTTTGAAATTCTGACAGAAAGATCAATGTCTTCAGCGTACATGAAAAATCCCGGGTCGAATCCGTCCGTTGCTTCCATCGCTTTACGACTGACAGCCATAAATGCACCCGATAAAACGGGAACCTTTGCTGGTTGGGCGTTGGGAACCTTGCGGGCGTAGTATTGGTGTTTTTGAGCGTTGGATGTAAACAGTCGGTGCAGCCCGGAGAATCTAAGAAGAGAGGCTGCCGGTGTGGGAAAGTTTCTTTTGGATTCCGGCAAATAACATCCGCAGCCATCCACCATTTTTACTCCCATGGCCCCGCAATTTGGGTGGGTTTTAAAAAACGAAAGAATTTGTTCTTCAAAGTCTTCCGGAACAATCGTATCCGGATTTAGAAACAGGGCAATATCGCCGCGGGCCATGGCAAAGCCTCTGTTGCAGGCTCTTCCAAATCCTTCATTTTCTTTGTTGTGGACTACTTTAATGAAAGGGTAGTCTTGTTGGAGTTTATCTACAAATGAATCCTGCCCTGCATTGTCAATAAGAATAATTTCCGAATGTTTCAGCCCTGATGCTGCCAGCGACCAGAGATAAAGATGCTCCAATGGGGTTGCGTGGTAAGTGACGGTAATGATGGAGATGGGTATCGACATAAATATTCAGATTTCGCAAAACAGGCAAGCCGGATTTAATCCCGGCAGAACAAGGATTTTATGAATCCGCAGAATGTATTCTTTTCCGATTTCCGGTATCTGGATAAGAACAGGTTACGTTCCTGCTCTGATACATCCTGACTCAACATTTGATATATTTCGCCCCATCCGGGAAACCCTCCAATATTTCTGTCATCAATAAACAGATCGGCATTGATCTTTCTGCTTATTGTAGGGTCAAACTCCTCTTCCGGAAAACTCCGGTTGACGGCGTAAAACTCTAAATCGTGTTTTTTGCAAAAGTCCACCGCTTCATCTAATTCTTTTCCTGATCTGAAAGTCCACAATATCAGTAAATGTCCTTGCTTTTGAAGAGCTTTGAGTGTCTCAAAAGCAAAAAGTTTTTCTTTTCCGATTAAGGGATATCGATGTTCAACAATGGTTCCGTCAAAATCAACTGCGATAATCATAGAGATTGTTTTTTTTCATAATTCGTTGGTTTCTTCCGGGGTATTGGCTTCTATCTCTTCTATAATGCTGTTTTTTGTTGGCCGGTTTATAAGATAGGCTACAAACAGTAACGAAAAAATATAGAGAAAAGTGTTGTCGGCGGTAATCATGAAGCTAAGGATTCCTAAAACGGCCAAAGCTTCCAGTGTGACAATCTTTATCAGGAAGCTTATTTTGAACTGATTGATCTTAGTTTGCATCGGCAACTCTGAAAGTATATGCTTCACTTTTTTTGAATGAAAAAAATAACTGGCCGGAATTCCACCTAAAGATAGAATCAGGATAATGGATTTCAGGTTTTCCCTTTGTGAAAGGGTCCAGTCCATTAAAGGGCCGGTGGCTTTAATGGTGAAATAAGCAATAATCAGCATAATTACCATAATACTGAATAAAGACCAGAAGATGATTTTGATTTGATTGATTGATTTGTCCATTGATTAGTTTATCTGTTTTGTTCAAATTTAAAGGGTATTTTTTTCAAAGGGCTGCCGGTCCACCAGTGAACGGCCCAGGGTAACCTCGTCAGCATATTCCAACTCATCTCCGATGGCAACCCCGCGGGCAATGGTTG
>NZ_JADQBH010000081.1 GCF_016278715.1 Marinilabilia sp.
TGTTATTGTGGTCAGCAGTCCTTCGGCAGTTCAGCATTTATCGGAACTGACTGAGAAACGGCAACCTTCCGACATTCGTTTGGTGAGCATTGGACAGATCACAACGGGGGTAGCGCTGGAATCAGGATTTTCACCTCTGGCAACTGCCGATCCGCCCGGTTATGATAATCTTGCGCTGTGCGTGCTACAGGTATTATTTGGATTCAATCAAAAAAAAAAAACAATTATGAGCTTTCCAGTTACGCGCCTCAGGCGTTTAAGAAAAACCCCGGCCATACGAGCTATGGTTCGGGAAACAGATGTTACCGCCGATGATTTGATAATGCCATATTTCGTTTGTCCCGGAGAAGGGGTGCGCAACCCGATTCGATCCATGCCGGGAAATTTTCAACTTTCCGTGGATCAGTTGGTTCAGGAAGTGAAAGAATTATATCAGACAGGCATTGAAAAGATCCTGCTTTTCGGCATTCCGGAGGAGAAAGATCAGGACGGCACGGTTGCCTGCAGTCACCATGCTATTGTTCCCCAGGCGATAAAAGCTTTGAAAGCAGTTCTTCCCGAAGTTTTGATCGTGGCAGATGTTTGTAACTGTGAATATACTGAACACGGGCATTGCGGTACCATAGTGGATGGTGATGTGGACAATGATGTCACTTTGGAGACCTTATCGCGGCAATCTGTTGTGCTGGCGGAGGCAGGAGCTGATATTATTGCTCCGAGCGATATGATGGACGGACGGGTGGGGGCTATTCGAAAAGCTCTGGATGACAGTGGTTTTAAGAATACACCAATCATTGCTTATTCCGCCAAATATGCATCAGCCTTTTATGGCCCTTTCCGGGATGCAGCCGAAAGTGCTCCTAAGTTTGGCAACCGTTTCACCTATCAGATGGATCCTGCCAATACGGATGAAGCCCTGCGTGAAGTGGCTGAAGACATAAAAGAGGGGGCGGATATGGTAATGGTAAAACCTGCGTTGAGTTATCTGGATGTGATTCACAGGGTAAAGAGTCATTTCAATATGCCTGTTGTGGCCTACAATGTGAGTGGAGAATTTTCAATGGTAAAAGCCGCAGCCCAGAACGGATGGATTGATGAACAACGTATTATCAAAGAAATTTTGACTTCCATCAAGAGGGCAGGAGCTGATGTTATTATTACTTATCATGCCAAAGAGTTTGTAATGAATTCAAAAATCTAACGATCTTTTAATATGAATACAGCCAAAAGTAAAGAAGCATTTCAAAAGGCTCTTCGACTAATGCCCGGAGGAGTAAACTCCCCCGTGCGGGCATTTAAAAGTGTAGGAGGAGATCCACTGTTTATTGAAAAAGGAAAAGGTTCCCGGGTATGGGATATTGACGGCAATGAGTTCATCGATTTTGTAGCCTCCTGGGGCCCGCTGATTCTGGGACATGCCCGTGAAGAAATTGTGGAGGCCGTGAGAGTCGCTGCCGGCAAAGGAACCAGTTTTGGAGCCCCCAATTTGATGGAAACTCAAATGGCCGGACTTATTGCTGATATGGTTCCTTCGGTGGAGAAAGTTCGGATGGTAAATTCAGGAACTGAAGCTACTATGAGTGCTCTACGGTTGGCGAGGGGATATACGGGACGTGAAAAAGTTGTAAAATTCGCGGGCTGTTTTCACGGTCATTCCGACAGTTTTCTGATACAAGCCGGTTCGGGAGCTATGACACTCGGTTTGCCTGACAGTCCCGGAGTTACCAGGGCAACAGCTGCTGACACGTTGGTGGCACCCTATAACAACCTTGAGGCAGTGGAAAAACTGTTTGAAACTTACAGTAATGAAATTGCTGCAGTGATAATTGAACCCGTGGCAGGAAATATGGGGGTAGTACCACCAGCGACCGGCTTTTTGGAAGGATTGAGGGAATTAACCAGTAAATCCGGAGCATTGCTGATATTCGATGAGGTAATTACCGGTTTCCGCCTTGCCCCCGGCGGAGCCCAGGAATATCTGGGTGTTTACCCCGATCTCACAACCATGGGCAAGGTCATTGGAGGCGGACTTCCGGTGGGTGCTTTTGGAGGAAAACATGAGATAATGGATCATCTGGCGCCCGAAGGGCCCGTTTATCAGGCGGGAACCCTCTCCGGCAATCCACTTGCCATGTCCGCAGGTTGCGCTATGCTTGAAATTCTGAAAGGAAATCCTGAGATATATAAACGTATTGAAGGAAAAGCCATTCGATTGGAAGAAGGGCTGAAAAATAATTTAAAAGAAGCCGGTGTGCCTGGCATCATTAACAGAGTCGGGGGTATGCTCACGCTCTTTTTTACCGAGGAAAAGGAGGTATTTAACTCCGAACTTTCCAACACTTCGGACACTTCCCGTTATGCCTCATATTTCAGAAGATTACTTGAGAAGGGTATTTATCTGGCCCCTTCACAGTTTGAATGCACTTTTGTCTCGGATGCCCACAGCGAAGAGGATATTGACCGATTGATTCAAGTTTCCAGGGCAGCGTTGGGGAGGATTTGAGCTGATGAACTGGTGAGAGGGTGAGGAAATGAGTGTTAAAAAAATATTTATGGAGAATTCGATATTACTGAATAAGTTAAAAGGTTTGGCTCCAGAGCGACCACCGGTCTGGTTTATGCGTCAGGCAGGAAGAGTGCTTCCTAATTATCAGGAATTGAAGAAAGAGTATTCTTTCCATGAGATGATGTCTGATCCGGAACTTGCCGCCAAAGTAACACTCATGCCGGTTTATGATTTGGGGGTGGATGCTGCGATTCTCTTTTCGGATATTCTGGTGGTTCCGGAAGCTTTGGGGATGGGAATGTCATTTACAGGAAAGGGGCCGGTTTTTGAGAAACCTCTTTTTCAGGTTGAGGAACCCTCTAAGATGCTGAATCCTGATTCATCAAGGCTTGATTATATATTTCGGAATATAGATACCATCATCCGAAAACGGCCATCCGGAACACCGCTTATTGGTTTTTGCGGGGCGCCGCTAACGGTTCTATGCTATATGATACAAGGCACAGGAAAGGACCCGAATTTCCCGGATGTAGTAAAGTACCTATACAGAAATAAATCTGATGCAAGGAAGTTGATTGAACACATAACAGAAATGACGGTTTTTTATGTTCGGAATCAGATAAAGCACGGAGTGGAAGTATTTCAGTTGTTCGACACACATGCAGGGTTGATCCCGGCTGAATTGTATCACGAGTTATTTTGGCCTGCCATTAAAAAGATCTCACTAGCCATTAGAGAAACAGACACTCCTTTTATTTTCTTTCCCAAAGGACTGGGAGCCGGACTCAAACATGTCACTCCCGAAATTGCTGATTTTGTCAGTATTGACTGGCAAATGCCATTGCGCCATGCCAGGGAGCTGGTGCATCCTGATGTGGGACTTCAGGGAAATATGGATCCGCGGTTGCTATATGCTAATGCTGATGATATTGAGGCCGCTCTGTTGGATTTGATACCTTTTTATCGTGAACATCCTGGTTATATATTTAATCTGGGCCATGGGCTTCTTCCTGATATTCCCTTTGAAAATGTGAAGCTTGTTGTTGACAAGGTAAAGAGTATGAAATGGGTGTAGGGATGACAGTGTTTATTACTTCCGACGTGGAAAATTATTCCTAAACTTATGTTGTGTCGGGGCCTGTTTTCGAAAAGTGGAAAACAGGCCCCGGTTTCATTGCTCAATGCCTTGATCGACAGAATGCTCCTGTGTTGGCAGAAGATCCTGTGGTATCTGACTTACTGTTTTACCTACTACAATCAGCAGAGGAGTGTCGATTATCAGTTTTTCCTGGCATAACCGGTCAAGTCTCGAAATAACTGCTTTGGACTGAAGATTGGAGATATTGCTCAAAAGTGCCACGGGAGTGTCCGGGGGCCATCCTTCTTCAATCAATCCTTGGGATATCTCACATTGTTTATTTGCTCCCATATAAAAAACCAGTGTGTCGGCTTTAGGGAAGGATTTTCCGGAAAGATCATGACCGGAGCAGAAAGCCACCGAAGATGCCACCTTTCTGTGTGTGAGCGGAAGAACATATTGGGCCGCAGCAGCGAATGCACTGGTTATTCCGGGGATTACTTCCACATCAATCCGGTTAGCCCGCAAGTGGGAAATTTCTTCTCCACCTCTTCCGAAAATAAAGGGATCTCCTCCTTTCAGGCGCACTACTTTTTTCCCTTCCTGCGCTGCTTCCACCAGCATCTTGTTAATCTCATCCTGCCTTTTGTGGTGTTTTCCACATCTTTTCCCAACAGAGACTTTCTGACCCGGAAAGCGATCAAGAAAAGGCACGTCCAGTAATGCATCGTGGAAAATGATATCTGCCTCCTGCAGGTGCTGATTGGCTTTAAGTGTTAGCAACCCCGGATCGCCCGGACCAAAACCGGCCAAAATGACTTTGCCTTTACTTCCAGAATGATGGGACGGAAGATTGACCGGGGAATCTGTTTTCATGTTGTAACCATTCTCTTCGCGGCTTAATTTGTCCAGGTGGCCTTCTGATTGTTCATAGATTTTTTGAATCTGGTTTCTGATTTCCACCGATTTTTTTGCATTCCGGGCATTAGAACTAACAGAAATGGTGGTGTTGCCCGTTTTATAGATTGCCGGTGAAATGAAATCACACAGTTTGGGCATGTCTGCCACACAAACAAGAATGTTTTTTTTGTGACAATCCTCACGAATCATTTCATTTGTGTGATTGCTGTCGGTACAGGCATATACCAGAAAGTAACCATCAAGATCGGCAGACTCATAACTTTTTGTTATGCAGGTGATCTCCTTATGTGCTTCCACTTCCGGGTCAAATGCTGTTGAAACAACAGTTATCTGAGCGTCAAAACGGCTAAGGCTTTTTATTTTTTGCAGGGCAACTTTTCCACCACCAATAAAAAGCACTTTTTTGTTGGTAATATTAATTGATATGGGTAAAAATTCCATTTGCGTTGATTCTAAGTTCATTGATGCTTTTGATGAATTAAGTGTCGATCAAACTTTTCGGATTAAAACAGACCAATGCTCACCCTTTTTATTGACTGCCACAATCTCATGTCCCTCTTCTTTTACAGATCCCGGTACATTGTTGATGGGCGCTCCGTCATCGAGCAGTATTTCCAGTAATTCTCCGGTTTTCAGTTTCGACAGTTCAATTTTCGTTTTTACAAAATTCATAGGACAAGCCACTCCACTGAAGTCCTTGGAATGGATATTTTCTTCTTTTTCTGCAGGGGCATCTGTCGGAACTTCAAATTTTTCTGGATCCCCGTGTTTTTTTGAAGTTTTGAACTGAAGAGAGTCGTCCATGCTGTCATAAAGTGCATTCACCTCTTTGTCCAAAGCAAAAACCTCATTTCTGAAAGAGACAATTTCCTCGTTTTTGTTTTCCATAGCCAGTGAAACAATGTTTTTGAGATTTTGACTGACATACCCTTCATCAATAAAATGTTCTGTAAAACCTGTAAATACCTCAGTCCGGGTTTTGGGTTCAATACCCCTTGTGACCAGCAACATCCGTGAGGCATGAAATACAATTTTATTTAGAATTTCTCCCTCACTTTCCTCCTGATGGTCGGTATTCTCCAGTTTTTTCTGCAGTGAAGAAACAGTATCACGGTCAAAATCAATCATGTCGAACATACCCGCCGAGCATTCGGGTTGTCCTTTCCCTTTAACCGAGAAGAGTTCCTGACCTCCCCAGTCGAAGTAATAATTTTTGTCGTCATCAAAAGAAGGTATTTCCCGGTATTTGTTCAGTAATGTCTTAATATGTTCCTCTCCCTCGCCCCTGAGGTAATTGTTGAAGTTGCCGTAGCTGTTTAGTTTTTTTGCATACTTTTCAAGGATTTCATGAGTCAGGACGGGTAAATCACGTGCGCTTATTTCTCCCAGATTTTTACCAAGTACAGCATCATTGGTACCTGTTTTTCCTCCTACTGTAACATAGTAGGCAGGGTAAAGGCGGTCGTTGCGTGATGCCTTACCGTAAAATCCCAAATCAGCAACCTGATGCTGACCGCAGCTGTTTGGGCACCCCGACAGATTTATGCGTATGTTGTGCAGGGAATCCAGGACTTCGGGATTTGAGGAGCTGATTTTTTTTCTGATGGCTGATGAGGCCCCCTTTGAGAGGCAAATGCCCAGCCGGCAAGTGTCGGCTCCGGTACAGGCTACCAGGTTGTTCAGGATGCGGGGCATACCGTTATCTGTTCCCAGTTGTGTGAGATAATCGAAAAGGGCATTTAGCTTGTTTCCCGGAATGTTGCGCAATCGGATAAGATCGGAAGAGCGTC
>NZ_JADQBH010000309.1 GCF_016278715.1 Marinilabilia sp.
TCAACATTTGTAGCACTTGGTTTGGTTCCGGGTATTCTAGCTGCCGAAAACTGGGACGATCACGACCGTTCGCACCGAACCATTGCCCGCGATCTGGCCATTAATTATCTCAATACCATTGATGAAAACGGCATTATCTACACCAACGGCGACAACGATACTTTCCCGCTTTGGTATGTGCAGGAGGTGGAAGGTGTTCGTACCGATGTGAGAGTATGTAACCTGAGTTATCTGCAAACAGACTGGTACATTGATCAGATGAAGCGACAATCGTATGAGTCAGAACCGCTTCCTATTTCAATGAATCATGATCAATATGTAACCGGAACCCGTGATATGGTGTATCTCATTAACAGGATGGAAGGGGCACCTGATTTAAAGGAAGCAATGGAGTTCCTGAAAAGTGAAAACGAACGAACCAAGCGCGTTCCCGGATATAGCGGACGCATAGAATACCTGCCTTCCAATTCTTTCAGTTTGCCTGCTGACAGTCTGAAGTTGTTGCAAAAAGATTTTGTTAGTGAGGAATATGCCCATTTGATTGACTCTGTTATTCAAATTAATGTGGGGAATCGTGATTATCTGCTTAAAAACGAGATGATTGTACTGGATATGCTTGCGACAAATGATTGGGACCGACCTATTTTTTATGCCGTAACGGTGGGAAGCGATAATTATGTGGGACTGGACAGTTATTTTCAACTCGAAGGCTTTGGATACAGGATCGTTCCCATTAAAGCTGAAAATCAGCAAGGATTAACCGGTAGGGTGGATACTGAAAAGGCTTACCGTAACTTTATGGAGGTTTACAAACTTGATAATTTTAAAAATCCCCGGGTTTATCTGGATGAAAACCACCAACGAATGGCTATAAATATCCGGAACAATATGGGGCGTCTGGCCACAGCCTTGCTCGATGAAGGAAAATCGGATAAAGCACTTGATGTGCTGGACAAAGCCATGGATGTACTGCCCGCAGATAGAGTTCCTCATAACTATTTCTCTGTTTTTCTGGCCGAAGGGTATTACCGGGCCGGAGCCTTCGATAAGGGGGATGAAATATTGAAAGGATTTGCGGAGGTTAATTTTCAGGAACTGGATTTTTTTCTTTCACTGCCACCCCGAAAACGGAACTCTGTTATGAATGATATTCGTCGCAATATGGCCATTTATGGAGAGATTGTGCGAACTGCCGAGCGGTTTGAGAGAGAAGGTATACTGGAAGGACTTGATCAGGAATACAATTCAAGTCTTCAGAAAATGGGATTTTTTGAGTAATACAAACTCATGGATAGTGAGGCCGCCTGCCTGGATGCGATGGCTTTTTCCAGGAGCCATTTGGAGAGAGAAAACTGTTGAGAAACGTGTTTTCCTGACATTTGACGATGGGCCGGTTCCCGGGATCACTCCCTGGGTTATTCAACAGTTAAAAGAAGCCGGAGCGAAGGCAACTTTTTTCTGCATTGGTGACAATGTTCGTAAATATCAGGGTGTTTTCGAAAATCTCAAGACGGAGGGTTTTGAGATTGGATGTCATGGTTTTTCACACAGAGCCGGACATAAGATAGGGCTTAAGAACTATTTGAAGGATATTGACAGGGGGCTTGTGTATTGCGGTCCCACACAGTGGTTTCGGCCTCCTCATGGGATTATATTTCCCTGGTGGATAACCGCCATAAGTAAGAAGGGAATTAATGTTGTTTTGTGGGATGTTTTGTCCTGCGATTACGATCGGTCACTAATGTCTCGGGAGGTCACCGCAAATGTGCTTCGGAATATCAGGCCCGGTTCTATAATCGTTTTTCACGACTCGTTAAAAGCCTGGCCCAATCTTAAAGAGGCTCTTCCAGAGGTTCTGAAATGGATTAAGCTCAATGGTTATACAACAGAATTATTGACTTCTATAAACCAAAATAAGAGAAAATTATGAATATTTTGCTCCTGGGATCTGGTGGCAGGGAACATGCACTTGCCTGGAAAATGAGGGTGAGTCCCTTACTTGATAATCTTTTTATTGCACCGGGAAATGCCGGAACCGGACTCATCGGGAAGAATCTGAATGTGGATCCCGAAGATTTTAACGGGGTGAAAAATGCCGTTATCAAAAATAATATTGAGATGGTGGTTGTAGGGCCGGAAGTACCATTGGTAAAAGGGATCACTGATTTCTTTCTCAATGACCCGGACCTTTCCCGGGTATCAGTCATCGGCCCTTCGTCCAGAGGTGCTCAGCTGGAAGGGAGTAAGGAATTTGCCAAACAATTTATGGTGCAACATAAAATTCCAACTGCGCGCTACCTGGCCGTTACGCTAGATACCATTGATGAAGGGGAGCGTTTTTTAAATACTCTGAAATCTCCTTTTGTTTTAAAAGCTGACGGGTTGGCAGCAGGCAAAGGGGTGTTGATTATTGATGACATTGATGAAGCCAAAAATGAGCTTCAGATGATGTTGAGCGGAAAATTTGGCAAGGCCAGCAACACGGTGGTTATTGAAGAATTCTTGTCGGGAATTGAGCTGTCAGTTTTTGTGGTTACCGACGGGCACAGTTTCATGATGTTACCCGAGGCCAAGGATTACAAACGGATTGGTGAGGGCGATTCGGGCCTGAATACAGGAGGAATGGGAGCCGTTTCACCCGTTCCTTTTGCTGATGAAGACTTTATGAACAAAGTTGAGAAGCGAATTATCAAACCAACGATAGAAGGGTTCAAAGAAGATGGAATCGAATATAAAGGGTTTATCTTTTTTGGTCTGATAAAAGTGGAGGGGGAGCCTTACGTAATTGAGTACAATGTACGTCTGGGTGACCCGGAAACAGAAGTGGTAATGCCTCGCTTGCAAACGGATGTGGTTGAAGTATTTAAGGCTGTAGCTGCTGGTAGGTTAAAAGACCTGACGCCAAAGTTCGATCCTCGTACTGCAGTAACTGTAATGATGGTTTCAGGCGGATATCCCGGAAAATATGAAAAAGGGAAAAACATTTTAGGCCTTGACCACGTAGAAGGCAGTATTGTTTTTCATGCAGGGACAACAAGCAGTAATGGAGTCGTTACCTCCGGAGGGCGTGTTCTAGCCGTTACATCGCTTGGTAGCTCTATAGATGAGGCGCTTGAGAAGTCCTATCGAAATGCTGAAAAAATTCAATTTGAAAAAAAGTACTACCGAAAGGACATCGGGTTTGATTTAAAGTAATTAAAAATGCTCTACAGGACGTTGCACAATAATAGCTTAATAGCTTTTATTCTGGTCCCTTTTATAATTCTCTTGTTTTGGGTCAGGGTTTTTCTTTTTGAGGGAGTTCAACCAATTAGCTTTGAAGGGATAAATATGCCTTTGTGGGAGTGGTTGATACGTCCTGTTTTTGGGCAAAGTGTATTTTGGGCAGCAGTATTGTCTTATGTGCTTGCTGTTTTGATAGCATTTACGGTCAACCGGGTGGTTGGCCGTTATGGTTTATTGAGTAGGCAGTCGGTATTACCTGCCGTTCTTTTTGGTTTGTTGGTAAGCGGCTTCCTTACCGTTCAGCGTCTGCACATGGTGTGGATGTTCACCTTGTTTTTTCTTCTGGGGTTAGAACGCATCATGGGTGCTCCAAACTCTTCGCGAAAGGAGGTACGGTGCTTCGATGGAGGGGTATTATTGGGCGTAGGGGTGCTGATGTATGCTAAAGGAATTTATCTGTTTCCCATGCTTGTTGTTGCGATGGGGGTGCTCAGGGTTCTTACTTTCCGGTCGTTTATTGCCGCATTTCTCGGATTATTGTTGCCTTTTATTTTGAGTGCCGGGTATTTTTTCGTGTTTTCTGATGTGGAAGAATTTGCGGTCTATTTTGTTTTGAATCTTTTCAGCAATACCGGACAGTTGGATCACAATCTGATTTCTGAGATTTATTTGCCGGTGGTAATATTGCTTACGTTAACAGGACTGGTGACGCTGGTCAGATATATTCCCCGACAAAAAATTATTACACGGAAGCACTTCAGAGTAGTTGTGTGGCTGATTTTGATAACAACCGCGCTCTGTCTTACGCCCTATTTTTCAATTGAAATTACTCCCATTATGGCAATTGGGCCTTCAATTGTACTTGCATTCTGGTTTGACAAGATTGGCCACAAATTCTGGCGTGAGTTTCTTCTTTGGCTTTTGGTATTGGGAACAGGGGCAGTGCAGTTCTTTTTATAGAAAAGCATTTTGTTGTGCGTCACTACATCCATTTTTGAATGGTGTGTTGCAGGTCATTCAGTTTTACCGGTTTTCCAATGTAGTCGTTCATTCCCGCTTCCAGACAAGCCTCCCTGTCGCCTTTTAATACATTTGCAGTCATTGCAATGATAGGCGTGGAAATTCCTGCTTTTCGCAGCTCCCGGGTAGCATCAAGGCCGTTCAAGACCGGCATTTGGATATCCATCAGAATTGCATCGAAAGCTTCATGTTTTTTCACTATCAGAGCTACGGCCTCAGCCCCGTTGTTTGTGATAGTAGTAACCATACCTATTCTACTCAGCATTTTTTCTGTAATTTTCTGGTTGATGGGATTGTCTTCTACCAATAAAATTCTTTTGTTGTCTTTTTCTTGTGAGATGTAGTTTACAGCATCATTTTCAGGTTTAATCCCAAATATCAACTGATTGATTATTTGATAAAGTTCAGTATGTTTAATTGGCTTCTCCAGCACCATGTCAAACCCCTGAAATGCATGTTTATTTTGTGATGTGAGGAGCAGGGTCTTAATATTCGGAGCAATTTCTTTTATTTTGTCAATCCGTGATTCGTCGTTTTTGCTGAAGATATGGGAGTCGACCAGAATTAGGTTAAAACCAGTATTGTTTGTTAGTTTTTCAATGGCAGATTTCTCATCATTGACTGCAACTGGAGTGATTCCCCAGTTGTGAAATGCCTTTTTAAGCAGGAGAAGATTGGTTTTATGATTGTCAACAATAAGTGCTTTCAAGGATTTCATCCGGGGGTTTGTTAATTCCTTACGCAGGTTTTGCTTATCTACTTTAAATGGAAGGACAAAATGAAAAACTGAACCCGGATTCTCGTCAGACCATGCGAAATTTGGATTCGGACTTTCGACCCATATTTTACCCCCCATCAATTCTACCAACATCTTGGATATACTGGTGCCTAGTCCCGTTCCGCCATATTTGCGGGTTGTTGAGCCATCGGCTTGTGTAAATGACTCGAATATCTTTTCTTTCTTGTCGGGTGGAATGCCTATTCCTGAATCTTCTATGGCAAAATGGACACAGAGTTCCTGACCTTCCTGTTTTTCCAGGTCAACTTTTAAAACCACTTCTCCCTCCTGAGTGAATTTTACAGCGTTTCCCATCAGGTTGATGATGATTTGAATCAGGCGTCCTTCATCACCTATTAGATACGAGGGGATGGTTTCCTCCACGGATGCAATTAACTCCAGGTTTTTGTCATGGCTCCTGAATGCCATTTGATCGAGCAAATAATCAACGGTAGAACGAACGTTGAACGAATAGTTCTCAATCTTCATTTTCCCTGCTTCAATTTTTGAAAAGTCCAGGATGTCGTTGATGATGTTCAGCAGATTGTCGCATGATCGGCTGATGATAGTGGTAATATTTTGTTGCTCCCGGTTTAGTCGGGTTTGTCCAAGCAGTTCTGTGGCTCCTATAATGCCATTCATAGGGGTGCGGATTTCATGGCTCATATTGGCAAGAAACTCCGACTTTGCCTTGTTGGCTTCTGCTTCCCTGTTTTGCATCTCTTTCTGAGCAGAAATGTCCATAAATGCTTCCAGGCGTACCTGTTGGTTGTTTAGCTTAAGGGGAATAATATTTTTAAGGATGATTCGGGAGATGTTGTTTTCTTTTACATTAAGTCTTTCTTCAAGTGTAGAAATCATCAGGCCTGATCCATCATCCTTATAGTGGTCTCGCTTGATGGTTTCGAAAAGCTGATTGTAATCCTGATCTTTTACTTCTCTAATAGCTTCTTCAAGACTGTTAAAACCCATAATTATGGCAGCTGTGGAGTTTATTTCGATGATGTTTTGGTCTTTGTCGGTGATAAGGATACCCACAGGCAGGTTTTCCGTGATGGTTTTAAGGGTGTCAATAGATTCTCTGAGCGATTGTGTTAGCAGACGCTTTTCCGTAACATCTTCTTTTATGGCAATGAAATTGGAGATGGTATTCTCATCGTTGAGTACCGGGGTAATGTAGATTTTATCCCAAACGGTTTCGCCTTTTTTGTTAATTGACTGAATCTCTCCATTCCAGGTTTTTCCTTCCTGGATGTTTTCCAGAAGGATT
>NZ_JADQBH010000170.1 GCF_016278715.1 Marinilabilia sp.
TCATTATATTTGATATCCAGATAAGCATGTTTGGATGGCGACATTATTAATTTGGCTCCCTTTTGGGCACCTTGTACTGCATTTTTTTCTTTGGCCCAGAATTGAACAATATCTGTCTCATCAATGCCGGCATGGGCTACTTCATCCCAGCCAATCATAGTCTTTCCGTGAGATTTTACAATTTTACGTACCCGATTCATAAAATACTCATAATCTTCCTGTTCAGTTGAATGAGATTCATCTCCACCCACATGAAACCAGGGGCCGGGAGTTATTTCCGAAATTTCACGAATCACATCATCCACAAACTCATACACAACCTCCTTATCGGTACACAAAGTACTGAAACCTACTTTCATACCCGTATATAACTCTGTTGCTTTCCCGTCACAATTCAATTCCGGATAAGAAGCAAGGGCCGCATTGGTATGACCGGGCATATCAATTTCCGGAACAACGGTGATATAGTTATCCGCAGCATATTGTATAATTTCTATGTAATCTTCTTTGGTGAAAAACCCACCTTCTCCTCCACCCACTTCAGTACTCCCTCCATGAGTTGTCAGATTGGGCCAGGATTCAATTTCAATGCGCCATCCCTGGTCGTCGGACAAATGCAGATGAAGCATATTTATTTTATAAAGCGCTAGATAATCAATCATCTGTTTTACAGTTCCCACATCAAAGAAATGGCGGGCCACATCCAGCATCATCCCCCTGTATTCGTACTGTGGCCAGTCACGGATGGTTCCAGTGGGAATCAACAAAGGAAATTGAGTTTTGCCGGAGGACTCAATCGCAGCAGGGAGAATCTGCCTCAGGGTCTGAATTCCATAAAAGATTCCATCAGCAGAAGTTCCTTTTATTGTTAGCACCTTATCGGTGATATCCAGTTCATAACCTGAAGGAGGGAGATTTTCAGCGGCAGGAATCCGTTTAATAATAATACTATTCCCAAACCAGGCAGGCTTTGCACCTTCTTCCACCTCAAGTTCAATACCGGAAGCATCTGTCAGCATATCCGCCAGATAAACAGCATTCTTCAAAACCTCCTCATCACCCGGCTCCACAATAATGGAAACTCCCTCATCCAACACAAATGTCTGATTAGTGGAAACCACCGATACAGGCTTTGGTATAATACTGTGTCGGGTTAAATCAGTTGGCGGATATGTTTCCTTACAAGAGGTGGAAATCATCATAAAACTTATTAAAAGCAAGGGGCTAGAAACAGAATTTATAAAATTCATCATCATTTTATTTACTTTTACATCCGTTTATTAAATAACTATCAAAAAAATTATTTGCAATAAAAGTAAAGTATTATGGTGGTTTTTCCCAATGCAAAAATAAATTTAGGCCTGCACATCACAAAAAAACGACAAGATGGGTTTCACAACATTGAAACCGTATTCTTTCCGGTCAGAGGATATAATGATGTGTTGGAAGTACTGGAAAATAAAGAGTCCACAACCGACATACTCTCTACATCAGGAATCGATACCAATGCGGAGCCCAACGACAACCTGGTGATGAAAGCATTAAGACTCCTCCGGGAAGAACTCTCCATTCCGCCGTTAAAGATTCACTTACATAAAAACATTCCTTCGGGTGCCGGGTTAGGTGGCGGATCCAGTGATGCGGCCTTTATGCTGCAACTGCTCAATGAACAGTTTAATTTGGGATTATCTGTTGCCATTCTGGAAAGAAAAGCTTCCGCTCTGGGGGCTGATTGCGCATTTTTCGTAAAGAATGAACCCACATTAGCTAAAGGAATCGGCAATGAATTCTCGCCCATAGAAATAGACCTCAATGGTTTGTGGCTCATGCTGGTCATCCCCCCCATTCATTTATCCACCCCCGCGTCCTATAAAAATATAACTCCGCGAAAACCCGCGAATTGGCTGAAAGAAATTTTAGATTCTGAAATAACCAAATGGCCGCAGCTACTCATAAACGACTTTGAGCCAAATGCTTTCAGCGCTCATCCCGAACTACAGGAAATTAAAAAACGATTGTATGACGAAGGCGCTATTTATGCAGCCATGTCGGGTAGTGGTTCGGCCATGTTCGGGTTGTTCAGTGAAAAAACGGAAATTGATTGGCCGGAAAATTTCAAGGTTTGGATTGGAAAGATGGGAAAAGAATGAAGCAAAAAGAACGTGAGACTCAACCTTAATCTCAGCCTTAGCCTTAATCTCAGCCTCAGTCTCCTTTCGGCCTAATATTTCGCCACCAATGGGATGCGTCGCCCCACACCAAATGCTTTTCCCGAAACCCTTAGCACCGGAGCTGTCTGAAAGCGTTTGTACTCATTAAAGTTGACCATCCTGATGGCTTTTTTTACAACCGCCTCATCAAACCCCTCTGAGATGATGGTTTGCGGAGACCGATTCAACTCAATATAGCGAAACAACACCTTATCCAGCACATCATAATCGGGCAACGAATCAGAATCTTTCTGATCGGGCCGTAACTCCGCAGAAGGTGGTTTAACAATAGTATTCTCGGGCACCAGTTCACCATCTTTATTCAAGTACCGGGCCAGCTTGAAAACATCGGTTTTGTATACATCTCCCAGCACACTGAGCCCCCCGTTCATATCTCCGTAAAGGGTACCATACCCTACGGCAGCTTCACTTTTATTGGAAGTGTTCAATACAATATGTCCAAATTTATTGGAATAAGCCATCAGCAATAGCCCGCGGATTCGTGCCTGAATATTCTCTTCCGTGACATCTGCTTTACGACCATCAAATACATGATTCATAGCGTTCTCTATACTATCATAAATTTCTCTGATGGGCACGGTGTGAGTGTCTATACCCAAATTAGCGGCAAGTTGCTCAGCATCCGTAACACTATGCCCGGAGCTGTATTGCGACGGCAAAAGAATGCCATGAACGTTTGGAGCGCCCAATGCTTTAACAGCCAATGCAGCAGTAACAGCCGAATCGATTCCACCGGACAGACCAATCACAGCCTTTTTTATTCCGGATTTATAGAAATAATCTCTGATTCCAAGAATTAACCCATCATGAATGAGTTCTATCGGATCGGTTCGGGATAGATTATCCGAAGATACTGCGTCCACACTTTCGGTTTCCACATCCACCCAGCCTTCCCGGAACGTAGGAACACGGTGGGTAATATGCCCGTCGCTGTTGACCATCATGGACCCACCATCAAATATCAGTTCAGTATTGGCCCCCACCTGGTTGACGTAGGCAACGGGGACCTGGTATTCAGAGGCTTTCTTACAGACTACCTGTTTTCTGACATTTTCCTGGTGGTACGAAAAAGGAGAAGCTGCAATATTGACCATAAAATCAGGTTTCAAGGCAGCAAGCTTTTGCATCGGCGAAAGGGTATAAAGATTGTTGCGGGCAAAAGCAGCCTCTGTAGGCTGATCATCCCACAAATCCTCACAGATGGTCAGTGCGATACGTTTCCCTTTGTAGTTTACTACTTTAAACTCCTGATTGGCCTGGAAGTAACGATACTCGTCAAATACGTCGTAATTGGGAAGAAGTGTTTTGTGAATGGTTTCTTTCACCACTCCATCGGCCAGAAACCAGGCGGAATTATGCAACTGCTTGCCTCTGGCCTGCGGATTAATGCTGGGTCCGCCCACCACAGCAGCAATACCCTGGCAATGACTGGCAATCTTCTCAACAGCTTTAATAGCACCTTCCACAAACTCCTGACGGGTAAGCAGGTCCAAGGGTGGATAGCCGCAAACCGCCAGTTCGGAAAAAGCCACTAAATCCACATTTCTGGACCTGGCTTCTTCGATATGTGCTATTATCTTTTTACTGTTCTCTTCAAAATTTCCAATATGATAGTTCAACTGTACAAGAGCCAGCTTCATGTAGTTCGATTTTTAAAAAATTACAGAATTTATAATCAATGCCCAAATATTCTTTTGAGCCATAAACGGCGGCAATTCTTCAGCTTTCTGCAGGGAACTTAACACCCTAAAAAATAAAACCAATCTCAAACACCAGTCTGCTGAGGGTGGTTTTATCATCGAAATAGGGTTCATCTGTAACATCAGAAAATCCATTGTGATAGACCAACCCAAACATCAGAGCATTAGAACCCCCAATTGAATATTCCATTCCTCCGCCAAGATGATAACCCAGATCGAACAAGCGAACTTCCTCACTAATATTGTTGTCATCACCGTCTTTTGCCTCAATATTAATCTGAGGAGTAAGCCCAAAACGTCCATAAATATTGAATCTTCTGAAATCGTTGGAACGAAGTTTCAGTCCCAATGGAATTTCCAGATAACGAAGTTTATAATCCTTGTCAACAAGGATTTCTGCAGGTATATCTTCCCCGGGAATATCGGTATATCTCAACTTTCCTCCGGTGGTATTAATCGTAAGTCCTGTGGAAAAAGCATAATTCTCGGCAAAAAACCGATCGAAAACAATTCCAAAATTATATCCCCCAAGGCTTCCTCTTGACTCAACGCCATCGATATCGGAATTCAGCCAAGAGAATTGAGGTTCCACAACAAACGACAACCGAATACTATTGGCTTCCTGCCCTCTGATCGAACTCAACGCAAAGATTATTAATGCAATAATTAAAACTATTTTCTTCATAGGATTTTTCTTTTTTCGGGTAAAACAGATATTGAATTCCGTACAACTATTAACGCTAAAATTAATATCTTAGCATATATTATTCCAGTAATAAAAGGTAAAGATAAATCAAATCAACCACTTTAACAGAAAAGAGCGTACACACATGAAATTTTCACGACTTCTGATTATTCTATCTATCTTATTATTATCGGGTTGCAACCAAAACCAGTCTCCTCCGGATGTTTCACAAATACAAGTTAATTTTGAATTGATCTCATTTTATGAAGACCTTTTTTCAATTCACCCCGACAGTGTGGCACAAAACATTGACGCCCTAAAAGAAAAATATGGCAGTTACCTTGCTGCCTACAGCGAAGGAGTTATCGGGGTAGGAAACCCCAACTCGGAAGAATATGCCGCTAATTTAGCCCGGTTCCTGGCCTATCAACCCAACCAGGAGGTTTTCGACACCTGCCGTGCGGTTTTCTCCGATAAGGAATCACTGAAAGCCGAGCTGGAACAAGCATTCCGATATTACAAATATTATTATCCTCAACGTGACATTCCGGATGTCTATTTACATATTTCAGGTTTCAACCAATCGATGGTTGTGGACTCGGGATGGGTTTCGGTGAGTGTTGAAAAATACCTTGGCAGTGATTGTGTCTTCTACGAATGGCTGGAAACACAAATGTTTCTGCGTAAGCAAATGATTCCGGAGATGGTAGTGCCGGATGTAATGAAGGCCATTGCAATGACTGAATATGCCTACAACGACTCTATCGACGACCTGATAAGCCAGATGGTTTATCATGGTAAAATGCTGCACTTTGTAAAACGCACCATCCCTGAAATCCCCGATACACTTCTGTTTGGCTTTACGGAAAAAGAGTTGAAATGGAGCAGAGCAAACGAAGCCTTTATGTGGGGTACCATCGTAGAACAAAAACATCTCTTTTCCACCGATCCTATGTTAATTCGGAAATATATTGGCGAAGGGCCCTTCACTAGCTTCTTTGGCCAGGAATCGCCGGGAAAAACAGGCCGTTTCCTGGGGTACCGGCTCATGAAGTCGTGGATTGATGAACATCCGGATGCATCGTTCAGGGAAATGATGGCGCAAACAGATCCGCACCGCATCCTTGCCAAAGCAAAATATCATCCATGATTAAATCATGATCGCATGAAGAAAGAACAGAAAACAACAATCGGAATTCTTCAATTTGCTCCGGAACTGGGAAATATTGAAGCCAACATAAAAAAAATTGACAAACTACTCCTAAATAGTCCGAAAGCAGATATCTGGGTACTACCAGAACTTGCCTCTTCGGGATATAATTTTGCTTCACGCAAGGAAGCCATTGATTGTTCTGAAACCATCGAACAAAGTAAATTTATCGGTTTCCTTACCCAAAAAGCCCAATCTCAAAACACATGGTTCGTTTCCGGGTTTAACGAACGCGACGGCGAACAGCTATTCAACAGTGCAGTTCTTATTGGACCGAACGGTTTGATGGGGCGGTATCGCAAACTACATCTATTCAACCGGGAAAAATTATTTTTTGAACCTGGAAATACCGGATTACCCATTTTCGAAACCCCCTTTGGTCCCATCGGCATACTTATTTGCTTTGACTGGATGTTCC
>NZ_JADQBH010000297.1 GCF_016278715.1 Marinilabilia sp.
CCCGTTCAAAACCAGTGACGCTGTGGTTTTTGATACCCCTGCTTTTTGAGCTACCTGGTTTAATGTGGCTTTACTCATAACTAAATAAGTTTAGGTTGTGGTAAAGATAAGGAAATTTGTCGTACGCAGGGAAGTGGCCCTTCGCTTCTTTTTATACTCTTCTTTCGAACCTTATCTTTTTTCACTAGTGAACGGCGAAGTTGAAAAGATAAGATTAAGATTGCTTCATCTCATCCCAATAATATCACTTAAGGGTCTGTCGTTGAAAACGTAGTGAAGGAATCTCATTTCTTTAACCGGACCCTGTTAATTTTTATTCTATTTCTCTTCGCTGGAGGTGGTAACGTCGGACAGTTTTTATCCTTTCCGATATATCTCATTGCAGAAATTTTTACTTAATCAAACAAAAAACGGAATTGGTCAATGGTTTGTCAACAAATAGCAAAAAATGTTGCCAAAAACTAATTTTGATGCGTACAACACGCGAAACCTAAAACCATAAAAAATGAATACCATATTTCAAATCGCCAATATCAAAAAAACAATTTCAATTAAACCAGGACTTTTTGGAAAAGTTGTTCTGTGCACTTTTCTCCTTTCGGCAATCGGAAATTTTTCTTCACTTGCCCAGGAACCCCTTCATCATGAGAAACGAATGTACCGTTCGGACGAAGGTAAACTCTTTGTAAACAAGGACTTACCTCTGTATCTGAGAATTTCCACATCGGACGATGAAAATTCAGAATCCTGGTTGCTGAATAGTAGTAAAACTCCTCAATATGCCAATCCTATGTTTTTGGATGCCGAGGGGTGGAATACACTCAGGTCGCCCTCGGCAGTGGATACGGCAACTAAAAGGACTGTTTACCCCCTCCAGGATATTGTTTTCGATGTTTATGCTGATGGAATAAAGCCTGAGGCACGTTTGATGTTTGGCGAGTCGGTAAGAACTCAGACCGATGGGATTACCTTTTTTGGCGAAGAAATGAAACTGACCTTTGAAGCTTCCGATGAAATGTCAGGTGTGGAGGATGTTTATTACTCATTGAACAATGCCGGATTTGTTGCGTCACGGAAATATCCGCTTAGTGTTGGCGATGAAGGAGAATATTCCATTAAGTTTTATTCGGTTGATAATGTGGGGAATGCAGAGGATGTGCACTCCTTTAATTTTGTTGTTGATCATACCGCTCCCAAAACCACCCATGAGGTCATTGGAATAAATAAAAACAGCGTACTGGCTCCGGATGCTACTATTTGTTTATCTGCCTCAGACAGTCTGTCAGGGGTGGCAAAAGTTTATTTTGCAGTAGATGATTCCGGTTTTGAGGTTTATAAAAACCCCATTCCCGTATCGCGCCTGAAAGCCGGAGATGGACGGATTACTTATTATTCCGAAGACAGAGTGGGGAATAGTGAAGCACACAAATTTATCGGGACGCTTTCATCCGGAGGTAATAAAAACAACGAAGATGCAGATGTCTTCGATTACTACATTGATACCGAGCCTCCTGTCGTGGAGTTCACTTTTGATGGGGATTATCATCAATCTGACAAAGAGTATATTTCCGAAAGAACTCGAGTCTTGCTTTCTGCAATGGATGACAAATCCGGGGTTCAGACTATTTTCTACAGTTACAACTCTTTCCTGACGAAGGAATTGTATCAGGAGGCTTTTCATCCGGCCGGAAACAGCCCGGTGGCTCTGGCTTATTCGGCGGTGGACTGGGTGGAAAATACCGCCCCTGAAGAAGAACGCCACTTTTACATTGACAGGATTGCACCTGAGAGTAAGATTTCTTTCAACGGTCCGGTTTTCAGAAATAGGGACACTTTATTTGTTGCAGGTCAGACCAGAATTCAATTGGATGCAACAGATAAAGAAAGTGGAGTGCAGAAGGTAACGTATTCTCTCAATGATGTTGACCATGAATACCTGGAGCCGTTTGTTGCAGGTAAGACAGGTGTAAATCTTTTGGAGTGGATGGCAACTGATAATGTCAATAACCGGGATGAGCTGCATTCTTTAGTGTTTGTGGTCGATGAAGAGGGGCCTTCCATCCATCATCATTTTAGTGTGGAACCCATTGGAGAAAAGATTGTTCGTGAAGAAAAATATATTATCTACCCCTCCAATACAAAAATCTATATTGGTGCCACCGATGATGTGGCAGGTGAAGAATCACTGAAGTATTCGGTCAATGGTGACAAGATGGCGGAAACTATTCCTGTTAGTGGATTGCTGCCCGGTAATTATTCAATAGATATTGAGGCTACTGATGCACTTAAAAATAAAACAACTAAAACCATCCGATTTTCCATCGAAAAATAAAAGGAGCCATGATTAGGAATATATTTGTGATTGGAATTTTGCTTCTTCTTTCGATGAGTAGCAAAGGACAAGAGGAGAATTACATCTCTCTTTATTTGCTGAATTTCACCCGTTATGTTGAGTGGCCAGAGGAGGTTCGGGAAGGGAATTTTGTCATTGAAGTATTGGGCCACGTATCAGTTTATGAGCGACTAAAGGAGCTTTCGGAAGGTAAAATGGCCGGAAACCAGCCCATTGAAGTTCGTAATTATATGTCAGCCGTCGAAGTTGGAAAGCCCCACATTATGTTTGTGGGGCACTGGCAGAGTCGGCAAATGAAGGAGGTTCTGGCCAAATTGGAAGGGTGTTCGACGTTGTTGGTGTCGGAGCAAAAAGGCATGATAGACCGGGGAGCAGCCATTAATTTTGTTATTCAGGATGGAAAAATTCAATATGAGTATAATAAAGAGAATGCCCTGAACCGTGGCTTAGTCGTGAGCTCCCGCTTGTGGCAAATGGGGATTTCACAAAATTGAAGAATCTTTATTCTTGGGGTTCGTCATAATCAATAGTCCTTTAATAAAACATTAATGCAAAGAGGCAATGACGCAAAGCTTTTATTGTGAGAGAGTTATGTGTTATGTCGCAGGTAAGGCAAATCGTTGATTATTAAATGCTTCCAATCCCGAAGCTTCGGGATCATGTTCGTATATTGAAGGGAAGCAGAGCCTGAAGGGCTCCTATGTTAATAGGCTTCAAAAATTATAATCAAAAGAAAAACAATTACACAAACTGGTATGACCCGCTTTTGGGTCTACCATCTTGAAGAAATACATTTTATATATTTGACTCATTTTGTGGGGCTTCGTGGGGCTGCCTTTGTGCTTCAGGGGAACAGAACCTTCGGGATCATGTCCGTATATTGAAGGGAAGCAGAGCCTGAAGGGCTCTTATGTTTATAGCTGATCGCAAAACAAAGTTTATCGACGCTGAAGGTGTCGTATGCTTAAGTTTTTCGTAGAAAAGTCTTTTTTGAAGGAACTTAATTTTTTAACAGGCCCCATCTTTGCTATGAACCGTTTTTGGAAAGAACTGCAAAAGTAATTCCTTAATTTTTCGTTATTAAACAAAAAACCTTGCAACCATCTCTCCATTACTTCGTCTTTACTTCAGAGTTATTGTATCAGGAACAAAAATGTTGGGTGCTATGGCATCTATTCGAGGTTTTTCAAAAAACCATTGGTTTCGTGTGTTTTTTCATTTTGATCGCAATGAAGAATCTCATTTTTAATAATCTATGAGACCATGGCCCAGGCAATGCAATAGCTGAAGTGACTTTTTAGTCAAACTTTTTTTGATTCCTTTGATTTATATCCAAAAATTAATATTCTGAGTCTCCAAAGGATTAATTTTTTTTGTGCCTAATGATTGGATGATTGAAAAGCTGAAAAACCGGAAGTAGTTGAAGGTGTTAAACGTTGTTTTTGATAATATTAAGGTGAAATGGAAACAAACTCACTTATTTTTCGTAAATAAATTTTTACAACTTTTAATAAATACTTAAAGCCGCTTGAGATCTTTTGAATATGAAATCCTCCTGTTTTGGCATGGAAATTGGTGTGTAGGGGGATGGTAAGCGTAAGCTTAAGGTTTTTATTGGTCGCAAAGATTAAAATATGTATTTGTTTGTAAAAAAAATAATTTTGCTCTCTATTGTTTGTATGTTTGTTTTCTGACTTCCATTAAGGTTGTTGGGTTTTTTTAAACTATTTTGAATTGAACAAAAACTGAATTACGTTTGTCTGCTTATATAGAATAGACAAACACTCCAGATGTATTAGGGCCTTACCGGATATTTTTTTGATTGTATAACGGCGCAAACCTTTTTGAGGCTTGAGGTTGTTTTTTGTCCCTGTCATAGCCATGAGAGGACAGGGATTTGTTTTTTCTAAGTTTTGCTGCAAGTGGGTGGCATTCAATGAATAGATTGATAATTATAAATAGAATTTTTAACACTAAAACCATTTTTAAAATGAAAAAATTGAAATTTGTAAGTTTAATGATAGCAGCTCTTTTTATGGGCTTTAGCTTTACCTCGTGTGAGGAAGACGAAAGTATTTTGGCAACGGAGGATGAGGATGTAGAGCTCAATATCGCTGAGGGCGACCAGTCGGCTGTAACAACTATTTATGTAAATGACCTGGATGCGGGTGCTACCAGTGCAAATGTTACCGTGAATTTCACTTCTGCAGATTCGAAAATGAGACGTTTATATATGACTCAGAACATTGCAGGTGCCGGTTTTGAAAAGTATGAACTGGATATTGACGGATTGGATGTAAAAGGGGATGGCTCTATTGATTTAAGTAGCGGCGAAGGTTATGATTTTACTTTCACTATTCCCTTCCCTGTTTTGTCAGGTATGACCGAAGGAACTGTGGAGTACCAACTTTGGGCAACTTCAGGTCGTGGTGACTATCGCGATGTTGAAAATAGTCTGGTTTCCGGACCCGGAAAAGTAATTGTTGATTATGGTGGTACCAACCCTGCAACATCTCCTGTAAAAGAATTTACTGCTAAGATTCTTGCTGCACCATTGGCAGATGGAACTTCCGAAACTTTCATTTCTTTGATTGATGGAGAGTTGTATGAGATTAATCAAGGAGAAGAATTTGCTGCATATTGGGACTTTGGGTATTATTACGGAAACACCGGACAGGCTTCATTAGCTTCTACAGCTGATTATCCATCCAGTATTATTGATGTAGAAACCATTGCCAATACTACAGCAGATCAGTTGAATCACACTTATTTTGCCCTTACAGATTTAACTTCGGTTGATTTTGCAGATGTTACGTTAGATTCTGATTTGAATTCTATTTCGGCATCAACTGCAGAAACAATTACAAATCTGTCTGTTGGTGACGTTCTTGAATTTGTTGACAATTATGGAAACAAAGGATTGATTGAAGTTGTCGATATACAAGGCACTAATGGAATTGGTGACTACATCGAATTGGACATTAAAGTTCAGCGATAAGCAAAAACTTAGAAACCAAATAGCAATTAAAGGGTGGCACTACGGTGCTGCCCTTTTTCTATTTATAATGGTGTCTGGTTATGGGTGTGGATGTTTTTTCTCACTTTGGGGATATGTTCCGTCGGGGTGGATTATCCGTCGGGGTGGATTTGCAATCTACCTCGTTTCCTTCCCTGGATTTGTAATTCAGAATCACCAAATGAAATTTTCTTGGTTTAAAAAAGAAGTTTTGTGGAGTAGGTTTCTATGAAGCGGATTGCAAATCCGCAGAAAAAGCCTTGTGGATTACCGCTCGGCTATGCCGCTTTGCTTGCAAAGAAATCCACAAGGACGGAGGGATGTACGACGAAGAATCTGTTTTATATAACAATGGATTAATTTTTTATATTGTGTTATTGCTTGAAATGCCTTTGTCTGTTGGGTGTAGCAGTAACTGGTGGAGGTTAAAAGGAATAAGTGCTTACAGATTATCAAAATTTCCTGGGAAATCTTTATTGATTTTTATCATGAAATCTTTCTGGTTGGAGCGTAAAAAACAGAAAATTAGTTGTTTGAGAGAGTTTTTCGTGACTTTATAAAACCTTTCAAATTGTTAGTGCGTATAAAAAATATCCTTATTTTTGATGTAAATAACAGACCAAAAAAATCCAGAGATATGGAAAATAAGTTTAAAGCATTTATGGACACTGTCAGGATGAAGAATCCCGGCGAAGATGAATTTTTACAAGCCGTACAGGAAGTTGTTGAAACTGTATGGGACTTTTATCTGGATAACCCCCGTTATCAGAAAACCAAAATATTGGAGCGAATGACGGAACCGGAACGGGTTGTAATGTTCCGGGTTCCCTTGGTGGACGATAAAGGCGAAGTGCAGGTTAACCGGGGTTACCG
>NZ_JADQBH010000055.1 GCF_016278715.1 Marinilabilia sp.
CAAACAGGAACCGGGAAAACCGTGGCTTTTGCTTTGCCGGTTTTACATCGGTTATCCATTGGCCGGAGTGGAAGCAAACAACATACAGTCCGTTGCGTGGTGATGGTTCCTACCCATGAACTTGCTATTCAGGTAAGCCGGGTATTTAAGGAGTTGGCAGTTGGCACATCCATTCAGATTGAAGGTATTTATGGTGGAATTGATCAGGATCCGCAAATAGAACATCTGAAACGGGGTTTGGATGTGGTAGTGGCAACCCCGGGTCGGTTATTTGATTTGGAAAGCCAGGGATATTTGTCGCTCAGTGCTGTTGAAACACTTATCCTTGATGAGGCAGATCACATGCTTGAACTGGGGTTTAAGCACGATATGAATCAGCTCATTACAAAATTACCTCCCCGGAGACAGGTGCTGTTCTTTTCGGCTACCATCAACAAGCATGTAAAAAATATGGCTTATTCATTGGTTCATAAAGCTGTTCGCATACAGATTTCACCCAATGATCCTGTGGCCAAAAACATTAACCATTCGGTTGCCTTTATTGAGATGGACGACAAGCGGTTCTTTCTGGAACGCATCATACGCGAAAATCCGGACAGCAAGATATTGGTTTTCGTGCGGACAAAGGTTAGGGCAGAGCGGGTGATGAAAGCTCTTGAGCGGGTGCGGTTGCTGAGTCAAACCATACATGGAGATAAAGATCAGAATCAACGAAACCTGGTGATGGAGCAGTTCACATCCGGCGAAAACAAAGTTCTTATTGCCACAGACGTTAGTGCCCGTGGAATAGATATTCCTGATGTGGATATGGTAATTAATTATGACATTCCCGAAGAAACAGAAAACTACGTGCATCGCGTGGGACGGACCGGTCGCGGACAAAAAAAAGGCGTGGCCATTGCCTTTTGCAGTGCTGAAGAAAAAGAGAGGCTGGTAGCCATTGAAGGTTTTCTGAATAAGGAAATCGCCCAGCTCGACATTGAGAAAGGAGCATATCTGGAAACCGTAAAAATGTCGGGAGTGGAGGAAACCGATTGGAAAGCCCTGATGGACGCGGACGATGAACTGGAGAACACAAAGAAAAGAAAAAACAAGAAGTCGCGGAAATAAACTCACATTGAATACTGACCGGATAGAAATATACACCGACGGAAGTTGTCACACAAAGGCCAGAAAAGGCGCCTGGGCTGCCCTCATCCTGTTTGGGAATAAAAAGGAAATACTGACAGGGGTAGAGGTGGATACCACACATAACCGGATGGAACTGCTATCGGTGATAAAGTCGATTGAATTTGCTGACACATACAGAGCCGGAGCCAGCTTACGGATTTATAGTGACAGTCAGTATGTTTGCACCTTGCCTGACCGCCTTCCCCGATTAAAACAAAATTCATTTCGAACCAGAAAAGGCACCGAAATACAAAACGCAGATTTGGTTAAAACCTTTCTTCCACTGATCGAAAGCCACAATATTGAATGGATAAAAGTTAAGGCCCACCAAAGAGACAATTCAGAGCCTGCTACTCATAATCGGTTTGTAGATAAACTATCAAGAAAGCTTGTAAGGGCGTGTACAAATAATACCAGCGATTAGGTAATGCTCCTGCAGTGCTATTGCCATACCAATACTTCGTCGATGCATTGCAACTAGCTGATATTGATGTAATTGAAAAACAATGCGAATTGAGGTCAACTCCCTGATAATGAAAGTCTTGCTTTTTCTGTGTTTAGGCTTTTTATCACAGACCGTTGCTATGTAAAAGAGAGAAATTACTAAAATAAGTTTCTGCATTTGTAACTTTTCTCAATTTTAGGAACTAAATAAGTAAATCAAACTTATGAGCTTTGAAAAAAGAAGAGTTATTTAATAAAATTGTTGCCGAAAATAGTGACCGTATTCGGCGCATTTGTGCTTTTTACAATGCAAATACTCACGATCAGCAGGATATGTGTCAGGAGGTGTTGGTGAATATTTGGAACAGCCTTGATAATTTCAGGGGCGAATCGGCTTTAAGCACATGGATTTACCGGATAGCTGTCAATACTTCGCTTCAATACACCGGAAAAGCTTACAAAAACATGAAGCTCATAGTGAATGCCGATACCGGAATTCTGAGTAATGTGCTGGATGATGGAGAAATGGCTCATAAGCAGCTGGAAGAAGAACAGTTTGAAAACCTTCAATGTGAGTTAAATATGTTGTCGGTCATTGATAAGGCTTTGATTTCTTTGATGTTGGAAGGACTGTCAATGAAGGAGATTGCCGAAGTAATCGGTATTACCGAACCCAATGTGAAAGTGAAGATTCATCGGATAAAGGCTCAATTGAAAATCAGACTAAAGAAAAAGAACTATGTTACACAGTAATCCACCATTATCAGGAATGGATCAATTGATTCATAAGTTGAAGAACGAAGATGAAAACTACGCCCGATTGAGTAGGGGCATCCAGATTTTTTATTGGATTATGGCTCCTGTATATCTAATAATGGTTGTCCTTCATGCCATCGAAGGAAGTTCACTTAATGAAATCTTAGGTGGTATATTTTTCTTCCTGGCAATGCTCATCTTTGCCCTGTTTTTCCGGAATTACTATAAAGAATACAAGTATGTGGATTATTCGCAGCCAACACTTGTTATGCTGAAGAAAGCGGCTTACCGGTATAAACCTTTTCAGTTGAAAATCCTTTGGGCTTTTTTGGCAGTGGGTTTCATAAATGCAGGTTTGAGTCTGAGTGCTACTCATATGGCAGATTTGTTGGAGATTCAGCTTGTTTTCTGGTCGGCAATGGCAATGGCTGTATTAATTGGCTTGTGGAGGTGGAAGGTCAGATACAAACCCATCAGAGATGCTGCTTTGAATATGATTCGTGAAATAGAAGCAGACTATTAGAGCCTATTTCATCGTTCAAAAGTATCAAATAGTGTTATGTTTTGCATTTATCATATTTGTTCGTAACCTTTGATATGGGTATTTTTATATAAAGTGAGTTTGGTAATAAAAACGCATTTTAGACCGGGCTCAAAAAGTAATATCAATCAATTATAAAGGTTATCTTCAGTTATGATAAGTTTAAAGAAATGGTTTTTGGGTTTCGTATTGGTTATTCTGGTTTTCGGGAGTTTTACCTCCTGCCAGTCCAAAACGGAAAATTCCCCGGTGGAATTTGAGATTAATAGTGGATGGGAATTCTCTAAAGCAGGCTCCAATAATTGGTTGCCGGCGAATGTTCCCGGAACGGTTCATGCTGATTTGATGGATAATGACAAAATTGAGGATCCCCATTACCGAATGAATGAAGACGATGTGCAGTGGATCGAAGATGAAGACTGGGTTTATCGAACCACCTTTGACGTTGAGAAAAATCTTTTACGGGCTTCTGATGTTATTCAACTTCAATTCTCCGGTTTGGATACTTATGCTGATGTTTTCCTGAACGATGAGAAAATCCTGGAGGCTGATAATATGTTTGTGGGATGGGACGTGAATGTGAAGGAAAAACTGGTAGAAGGAGAAAATGAGCTTCGTGTTTATTTCCACTCTCCTGTTGAAAAGGGCATGGAAAAACTGACGCAACTGGATTATACGCTGCCTGCCGTGAACGAGCAGGCACCGGAAGGAGAAAAAACCAATATTTTTTCCCGGAAAGCGCCATTTCATTACGGCTGGGACTGGGGCCCTCGTCTGGTAACTTCAGGAATATGGCGTCCTGTGGTTTTGAAAGCATGGAACAAAGCCATTATAGATGATGTGTATGTTGTAACTGAGGATGCCGATGAAAACAAGGCATTGATTTCCGGAACGATTACGGTGGAAGCGCAAACAGCGGGGGAATTTTTAATTTCGCTTGATGTTGATGAACATACTTCTCTTTATGAGAAGAGTGTTAATGTTGAAGCCGGTTTAACACAGGTGCCTTTTGAATTCGAGATTGAAGATCCAAAGCTTTGGTGGACCAACGGTCTTGGAGATGCTTATTTGTATGATTTTAATTTTTCGCTCTCTTTTCAGGACCAGATCTTGGATCATCATCAGTTGGATTATGGTGTGCGCACGTTAAAATTGGTTCAAGAACCAGATGAGGCAGGTCATTCTTTTTATTTTGAGCTGAATGGATTTCCCGTATTTATGAAGGGAGCCAATATTATTCCACCCGAAACGCTTACTCCTTCGGCAGGAAAAGACAGGTACAACAGGCTTATCAATAATGCTGTTGCTGCCAATATGAATATGGTGCGAGTATGGGGAGGAGCCATTTACGGTGAGGATTACCTCTACGACCTTTGTGACCAGAACGGCATTCTGGTGTGGCAGGATTTTATGTTTGCCTGTGCCCTTCAGCCGGGAGATGAGGACCATCTGGAAAATATCCGAAAAGAAGCTGAGTATAATGTAAAACGATTGCGTAATCACCCATCGATTGCTTTGTGGTGCGGAAACAATGAGAATTATCATGGTTGGCACGAGTGGGGCTGGGATGAGATGTATGAGCCCGATGTAGAGGAATTTGTATGGGGAACATACAAGCGAATTTTTGATGAGATATTGCCTTCGGCTGTTTCTGAGTTTGCTCCAAAAACTGCTTATTGGCCTTCTTCTCCGTTGGCTTTTGATGGAACCAAAGCAGACAGAAAATCAGGCGACGAGCACGACTGGACCATCTGGTTCGGACAGAAGCCTTTTTCTGCTTATGGCGAGGATTTGCCCCGTTTTGTGAGTGAATACGGATTGCAGTCATTTCCATCCATGCATACCATTAAGGAGTTTACTAAAGAGGAAGACCGGGATTGGGATACTGAAGTAATGCGTCACCGACAGCGTGGGAAAATGTCTTATGTACATCCGGGTTTTGATGGTAATGACATGATTCGCTGGTATATGGAACAATATTATACGGTGCCGGATGATTTTGCCGATTTTGTTTATGTGAGTCAGCTCCTGCAAGCTAATGCATACAAATCTGCTCTGGAAGCACATCGACGGAATATGCCGCATACCATGGGTTCACTTTACTGGCAACTCAACGACAGCTGGCCCACTATCTCCTGGTCAACTGTTGATTATTTCGGTCGTTGGAAAGCAGCACATTATGCTGTCCGTGCTGCCAATGAGCCTATTCTTGTTGCACCTGTAGAAGAGGATGGGCAATTTAAAGTTTTTGCCGTAAACGATCTGCTTTCAGAAATTAACGGAGAACTGATGGTTAAGGTGTTGGATTTTGCAGGGGAAGAGCTGTATAGTCAGAAAACCGACATAACCGCTGCTGCCAATGCCTCTTGTGTGGTATTTGATGAAAAGGTTACTAACATGGTGGCAGATGCAGAAACCCGTAGTTTGGTCGTTGTAGTTGAACTGATATCAGGAGGTCAGGTGGTGGCCGATAATCTGCTCTATTTCCATCGTCCCAAAGAACTGAATTTGCCCGATGTGGAGGTTGAATTTTCTGCTAAAAAAACAGAAAAAGGTTATCAGTTAACTATTTCATCCCGGCATCTGGCCAAGAATGTATTTCTGGACACTCCGGAAGGAGAAGGATTCTTTTCAGATAACTTTTTTGATTTGCTTCCCGGCGAAAGTAAGGTAGTTGAATTTGAAACCATTAATTCTTTCGACCCTCAGCAAGATTTAAGTATTACGACACTTAACGAATTGCAATAATTAAAAAAAAACGGCGATTTACCGCACTGGAAATTCGCCGTTTTTTCTACTACCTTCTTATTAAAAAACTGGTCGAAGTAGAATTGTAATTCATTACAAAATCAGACATGCAGGCTGCAACTAGCTCATAACAAAAATCTTGCGTTGCATCTCTGCCTTTATTTTTTTTTAAACGGACCATTTTTTATATACTCTAACCGAAGTTTGAATGTTATTCATCGACTCACTAAAAACTACCATAATGAAAGTTCTTTACATAGGCGGTACCGGTAATATTAGTACCGCATCCAGCCGATTGGCCATAGAGATGGGTATTGATTTGTATCTTCTGAATCGTGGAACAGGAAGGGCTGAAATACCGGGGGCTACCACACTGGTCGCTGACCATTCCGATTTGGAAGTGGTTAAGAAAGTAATTGACGGGCACCATTGGGATGTGGTGGTTAATTGGAATGCTTTTACGGAAGAAGACGTCAAGCGCGACTTTGAATTATTTAAAGGAAAAA
>NZ_JADQBH010000275.1 GCF_016278715.1 Marinilabilia sp.
CTTATGGCGTGATGGTTTATCAGGAAGACGTCATAAAGGTATGTCATCATTTTGCAGGATTGGATCTGGCTGATTCCGATGTGTTGCGGCGTGCTATGAGTGGGAAATATCGGTCAAAATCAGCTTTTCAGACCATTGTTGACAAGTTTTTTGAGAATTGTCGTGAACGTGGTTACTCAGAGGCCCTAACTTCCGAAATGTGGCGCCAGATAGAGTCTTTTGCAGGCTATTCTTTTTCCAAGGCACACTCTGCATCGTATGCCGTGGAGAGTTTTCAGAGCCTCTATCTGAAAGCGCGCTATCCGTTGGAGTTTATGGTGGCTGTGATAAATAACTTTGGAGGTTTCTACGATACATGGCTCTATGTGAATGAAGCCCGCCGCTGGGGTGGAGTCCTTCATTTGCCCTGCGTTAACCGGGGGCAATATGCTACCTCCATTTGGGGAAAGGATATTTTCCTTGGATTTGTTCATGTACGTGATTTGGAGCAGAAAACAGCATTAAGGATTGTTGCCGAGCGTAATGAGAACGGAAATTTTAAAAGTCTGGACGATTTCATCCGGCGAACCGGAACCACCAAAGAGCAGTTGATTCTGCTGATTCGTCTGGGAGCTTTACGGTTTACCGGCAAGAGTAAGCCCGAACTGCTGTGGGAGGCTCATTTGTTGCTTGCCGGCGAAAAAAAGCAAACCGGGGGAAGCCGGTTGTTCCATGCCGAATCGCCTCATTATCGGTTGCCTAAATTTGAGCAGAAACGCATAGAGGACGCTTACGATGAAATTGAAATGCTGGGATTTTCTGTCGGTTGTACGCTTTTCGACCTGATTCAGAGTTCTTTCCGGGGCGAATTGAAAGCCCGGGAGCTGGAACAGCATGTGGGAAAACAGGTTCGTATGGTTGGTCAGTTGGTTACCATTAAATATGTGCGAACGGTGAATAGCCAGATTATGCACTTTGCTACTTTTATAGATGCCAACGGAGAGTTTTTTGATACTGTGCATTTTCCCCAGACCCTTAAACGATGGCCCTTTAAAGGTCATGGTGTTTATCTGATTCTGGGAAAAATTGTGAGTGAGTTTGGTCAGCCTTCCATCGAGGTGACTAAGATCGCACCGCTCTCTTTGCAACCCGACCCCAGGGGGGAGGAGGAGTGAGTTTTGGGTTGGGGCGATCCTGTTTCATTGTTTCCTGCATGGAGAGACGCACGGCCGTGCCTCTTACATTCTCGTCGAAGACGAGTGGTAATTGACCCCTCGTTCGGAAACGAGGGGTGGAAGTTGCTCTTAGATGCCTCTTTTTACCTCCTTACTTTAGTCACTTTTTCGGTAGTCACCTGTCCATTATCCAACGTTATTCTAGCAATATAAACACCTGCAGATAATGAGTTCCAGTTGTTTCCGGCATTTACTCCTGTGATGCTGAAATATTCTGTCTTAACCACGTTGGCATTACCGGCAGCCGGGGTGGCGATCGAAGTAGCTTCCCCCACAATGATGTGATAGAGGTTTACTCCGCTTGAAGGAGAAAACAGATAAATAGTGGCAGCTCCTGTCCCTGTATAAGAAATATTTTGTTTGGTTGCTTCCAGTCCCAATGCGTTTAACTGACCGATGACATTGTCTTCGCTGTTCATAGCTACATTAAGGAGGCGGTCTGAGCTGCTGCTGCTTGACTGGAGCACAATAGATATTTCTTTAGGTCCATTCACATTAAATTTTAAAACACGAGCAGCAGGAGTAGTGGCATCAGTGAAATCACCTGAACCACCTAGTTTCATTCGGTAGGAGTAACTGATTCCGTCCACGGTTTTATTGTTTCCATCAATAACTACAGGTTTTGCTGCATTCGCATAAATGGTAAGTCCATTTATTGTCGTTTCTGCCTCAATTGATCCGAGACTGTTAAATTCAGAATCAGAAATGTTCCAGTCTTGTGCATTAACCAGTCCCACCATTAAAAGGGCTGTGAGAATCGTGTAAAGTTTTTTCATAATAAGTAAAGATTTAAAAGATTGAATAAATTGTTTAGGTATGTTAACGAATTTAGTTAATGTCCATAAAGAGAGTTGGTTGTGAATTGTTGAAAAAAGGGTGGTGTTTTGATATGCCTGGAGATTAAAGTGCTGATATATAATATCTTAGATTGTTATTTTGTCCGGGCGATGGACGATAAGTCCCTCTTTTTCTGACAATATGTCTCCTGTTGTTTGTTGTTGATTTTTAAATGTTTAGTGTTGTTCAGGGGGTGGGGTTGAGGTTTTTGTGTTCGGGGTTTTTGTGTTTATGGAGCAAGAAGTAATTTTGTGTTTGAGAGTTTTTAATTTAGTGGCTCTTTCGAATTAACCCCGGTGGCGGGCGGCCGCATGGCAGTAATTCTTCAAGCTAAAAGCTTAATCTACGGCAGTGGTGGCAGAAAACAATTTGCACATAACACCGTCTACGCTTAAATCATTTTCTCAACTTCATGGCATTAAAAGTCCCTCCTTGGAGGGATTTGGGGGGCCCCAACCACATTTTTCCCTGCCCGTTTTTTCAAATCTGGAAAAAAAGTGACAAATTTGCATCTGAAAAGGATAGAAGTTATAAAGTATTAAAGATTAATGCACTTTGTGGCTTCAATTTGTTACTTTTGTAGAACTATTTGTTTAAAAATCTCATAAATCAAATTAGATGAAGATTAAAAGCCCACTTCAGATTGCCAGGGAAAAATATGCTCCCAAGGTTCCGGCTGCATTGAAAGGCAGTGTGAAAGTAGTAGAAGGAGACAAAACCCAATCGGTTGCTGATCAGGCAGAGATTGCGAAAATGTTTCCCAATACGTTTGGAATGCCAGTATTGAGCTTTGAAACGTCCAGCGATAAGAACGATTTTCCTGCAATGAATGTAGGTGTAATTCTTTCCGGTGGGCAGGCTCCCGGTGGACATAACGTTATTTCAGGTCTTTTTGATGGTTTGAAAACTCTCAACAACGACAGTAAATTGTATGGATTTTTGGGTGGCCCCAGTGGGTTAACCGATAACCAATACCAGGAACTCACTTCTGATATCATTGATGAGTACCGCAATACCGGTGGTTTTGATATCATCGGTTCCGGCCGTACCAAACTGGAAGAGGAATCACAGTTCGATCAGGCTCTGGAAAATTGCAAAAAGCTTAATGTCAAAGCACTGGTAATTATTGGTGGTGATGACTCTAATACCAATGCTGCTGTTTTGGCTGAATATTTTGCGGCTAAAAATGCAGGTGTCCAGGTGATTGGAGTACCCAAAACCATTGATGGTGACCTGAAAACTGATATGATTGAGACTTCTTTTGGTTTCGATACAGCTTGTAAAGTTTATAGCGAATTGATTGGTAACATTCAGCGTGATGCCAACTCTGCTAAAAAATACTATCACTTCATTAAACTGATGGGACGTTCTGCTTCTCACATTGCTTTGGAATGTGCATTGCAGGCTCAGCCCAACGTGGCCATTATTTCGGAAGAGGTAGAGGCCAAGAATATGACTCTTGATCAGGTGGTTGACCAGATTGTGGATGTTGTAGTGAAACGTGCCGAAAATGATGAAAACTTTGGTGTGGTGCTGGTTCCGGAAGGTCTGGTTGAGTTTATTCCTGCTATGAAAGCTTTAATTGCCGAACTGAACGATATGCTGGCCAAGTACGAGAACGAGGTGAACGCCATGGAATCCAATAAGGAGCGCCGTGAATTTGTTGCAGGTAAACTTTCTGCAGTGACTTCTGAGGTATTTACAAGTTTGCCCAATAGTTTTGCCAACCAGTTGTTGCTCGACCGCGACCCTCACGGAAACGTGCAGGTATCCCTGATTGATACTGAGCAGTTGTTAAGTGATATGGTAAAGGCCAAAGTAAAAAAACTGAAAAAGGAAGGTAAGTTCAACGGTAAATTTAGCGGACAGTCTCACTTCTTTGGATATGAAGGACGTTGCGCGGCCCCGTCAAATTTTGACGCCGACTATACTTATTCACTTGGACGTACTGCATCTGTACTTATCGCTAACGGAAAAACAGGTTATATGGCATCTGTACGCAATCTTACTGCTCCGGCAGATGAGTGGGTTGCCGGTGGTGTACCTATTACAATGATGATGAATATGGAGCGTCGTCACGGATCTATGAAACCTGTGATTCAGAAAGCATTGGTGAAACTGGATGGAAAACCATTTAAAACCTTTGCTGAGAATCGTAAAGACTGGGGCGAGAAGACCGAGTTTGTTTACCCCGGACCTATTCAGTACTTTGGTCCTGCCGAAGTTTGTGACCAGACTACAAAAACTTTGCAGTTAGAGAAATAGAACTGCACCGAATTGATGAGTGTAGTAAAAAAAGGTGTATTTTTTTGTCAGAATCTAGGCTTTGAAATTTTTTTGTACCGGAGTTAACTTATTGTTAATTAGGATTCAAGAAATGCACTAACGAAGAGATTGGCACTTAAGATGCTTTTTTTGACTGGCTCATGGCTAAATAAAAGACAACCCGCTTTTCAGGCTTATTCAGTCCGAAGCGGGTTGTTTTCGTTTTTATTTTTACTTTTGTATGTAATGAATTAATTGTATGTAAGATGTCAAATATTGTTGCCTTAACCGAAGCAGCCTCTATTGGCTTGCACAGTATGGTTTTAATTGCCCGCTCCGATGAAGTTCTGAATGTGTTGAAGATTTCCGAATTTATTGGTAGTTCAAAACATCATGTTGCCAAAATAATGCAACGCTTGTCAAAAGCTGGATTTGTATCCTCCAATCGCGGACCTTCCGGGGGATTTATATTGAAAAAGCTACCTTCCGAAATAACTTTACTCAATATTTATGAAGCCATAGAAGGCCCCCTGTCTGTACAGACCTGTCCGATGGATCGTCCGGTTTGTCCATTTGGAGATTGCATTCTCGGAGATTTATCGCTTCGTGTGTCCCGGGAAATCAGAGACTATCTCGCCAGCCGCACACTTCAGGATTATTTATAGAGTTCCGGCATTTTTACAGATATACAAGCTGCAATTCCGGCAGTTTCTGTGCGTAAGCGGTTTTTTCCCATCACTACCGGAATAAATCCATTCTTTGTGGCCGCTTCAATTTCATCGGGTGAAAAATCGCCCTCAGGCCCAATGAGTATTAATATATCTTCCAGTCCGGTGTTCTTTTTCAATTCGGCGAGTAATTCTTTCCGTTCGTTTTCGGCGCAGTGCGCAATGAACTTATATTTTTCGGGATGACCGGAACCTATAAAACTTTGAAAATCGATTAATTCGCTGATGGAAGGACGCCAAAATCTGAGACATTGTTTGGTGGCTGCTGTTAAGACCCGCTCGAGGCGTGGCAGTTTAATCTGCTTTCTTTCTGACTGATGGCAGAGAAGGGGCGTAATATTATCGACGCCCAGTTCCGTAGATTTCTCCAGAAACCATTCAAACCGGTCAATGCTCTTAGTAGGAGCAATGGCGATATGGCAACCTGGCTTTGCAGGTTCTTCCGACTCTTTTTGCGCTATTTTTACTTTGCATGCTTTTGGGGAGGCCTCGGTTATGGTGCAAAAAGCTCTGGTTCCCTTCCCGTCAATGACATGAATTTGGTCACCATTTTTATGCCGGAGTACTTTAACGCAGTGCCTGGATTCTTCTTCGTTTAAAACACCGCCATTGGTAAGTATGTCAGGTTCGTAAAATATTTGCATGTTTCTTTTCTGTATTAAAATCACAGGGAAGAGAAACGTAAAATTGTGTGCCTCTCTCTGGTTCAGATTCAAACCATATTTCCCCTTTCATCATGTCAATTAGGCTTTTGGTGATGGCCAGCCCCAGTCCGGTGCCTCCAAATTTGCGGATAGGGGTCTCATCAATTTGCCGGAAACGTTCAAAAATAATGTTTTTGTATTGAGGGGCAATACCCTGACCGGTATCTTTAACAAAGAACAACAGGGTATTTTTGTCCCGGATGGAATATCCAACTTGTATAGACCCTTCTTGTGTAAACTTTATTGCGTTGGTTAGTAGGTTTAACAGTACCTGATGAAGCCGGAATGGGTCAGCCATAATGGGGAAGTGCTCTTCTGTTGTTCCATGCACTACTAAAAAACGAATGCTTTTTGCATCCCGAACTATCAGGTTTTGCGAAATGTTGCGGATGTTATCCAGGAGGGCATGTAAAT